>DATBMX010000064.1:0-4441 GCA_036554625.1 Aestuariivirgaceae bacterium | reverse complement strand
CGGCGTATGGCGCAGCATAGGCGAGCGTCTCTACGCGGTGCGGCAACATGTCGAGAACGAAGAAATGTTTTTTGCCAATTACAGCGACGGGCTGTGCGACGTTGATCTCGACCTGATGATCGAGGCGTTTCGCCAGAGCGGTAAGATCGCCTGCTTCGTTGCCGCGCGCCCAAACTTCAGCCTGCATCTCGTTGAGATGGATCAGACTGGAAAAGTGCACGATATACGACCGACGCAAGATGCCAATCTTTGGATCAATGGCGGGTTCTTCATTCTTCGCCGGGACATCTTCAAATATCTGCACGATGGCGAGGAGTTGGTCGAGGAACCGTTTCGCAGATTGATGAAGGACGATCAGCTCCTGGCCTTCAAACATGAAGGCTTCTGGCGTCCGATGGATACGTTGAAGGATAAGGAAGTGCTCGAGGATCTCGTCGCACAAGGACGCATGCCTTGGCGGACCGGCGCAGGAGCACCGGCCATCAGGCCCGTGGACAGGAAGGCGGGGTAGCGCGGCCAACGGGGAGCGAAGATCTGCAGCTTCCCACGGCCGATCCGGATCGCGCCATCTTTAGGATCGTATAAAACAATTTCAACAGCGAGGAGTAGTTGCGATGCGCGTCCTTGTTACCGGGCACCTTGGCTATATTGGCACCGTCATGGTCCCCAGGCTGTTGAAGGCGGGTCATCAGGTGATCGGCCTCGACAGCAATCTGTATGAGAAATGCACGTTCCCCGCTGGCGGCACTGTGGCGATGGTACCCCATATCCGCAAGGACACGCGCGACGCCGCCGCGGACGATTTTCGTGGCATCGACGCCGTCATTCACCTCGCCGCGTTGTCGAACGACCCCCTCGGCAACCTCAACCCCAAAATTACCTACGACATCAATCATCGCGCCAGTGTGCGGCTAGCTCAGCTCGCCAAAGAGGCGGGAGTTAAGCGCTTTTTGTTCGCCTCGTCCTGTAGCAACTACGGCTCGGCGGGCGAAAGCATGGTGGATGAAAACAGCCCACTGAATCCCGTCACGCCCTACGGAGAGTCCAAGGTACATTCTGAGCGCGACATCGCGCTCTTAGCCGGCGACGGATTCTGTCCCGCGTATCTGCGACCTGCCACGGCCTACGGCGTGTCTCCGCGCATTCGCTTTGACATCGTCCTGAACAATCTCGTGGCGTGGGCCGTGACCACAGGCGTCATCTTGCTTAAGTCCGATGGCACGCCATGGCGTCCAATCGTCCATATCGAGGACATCTCGAGCGCCTTCCTGGCCGCTCTTGAGGCGCCGGACGAAAGAGTGTTCAACCAAGCCTTCAACGTCGGCTCTACAGCACACAACTATCGCATGCGCGACATCGCCGAAATCGTCGCGGAGGTAGTTCCGGGTTGTCGCATCGAAACTGCGGCAGATGCCGGACCCGACAAGCGCTCTTATCGCGTGAGCTTCGATAAGATCGCGCGCGAACTGCCTGCCTTCAAGCCACAATGGGACGCGCGGCGCGGCGCCGAGCAGCTCTACACGGCCTACCGTCAAGCGGGATTGGTTCTCGAGGAGTTCGAGGGACCACGCTATCAGCGCATCAGCCACATCCAGCGCCTCATGGCGCAGAACATTCTAGAGCCAGACCTGCGGCATCGGCGCAGCTATTTGCGCTCGCTGCGCCCTGAAGCGGCGGAGTGACGCGTGCGTCCAAAGTTCGCGTTCGCTGCCAAAGTAGCTTCGTGCGCTGGGCCTATGCAGATACCGTTGCGTGTTTCGCGGAAGACGGAGGTCAATTGCTTTCCGCTTATTGGGTCTCGTAGCCGCCGCAACCTTGAACACGTCTTCGAGGCAGGTTTCTCGGATCGCTCTGCATGTTATCTGCGCCGCGACAACAACCGCGAGGGGTACCCGTGCAGTCCCTGCTACCCAGCAATTGATCTGTACCCGGGCACGGAGGTCACCTAGCCTTTGGGCAAATGAGAACGATGAAGGGGGTAATCATGACTCGCGTGAAGAGCCTGCTTAACGTCGCTCCCGCTCAGCCATCTCAGTTGGTCCTGTGGGCGATTAAAGTATCTTCAGTGCCAACCGCGACCGCCATTCCTTGCGCGTCGCCTCGCCCTAACACAGTGAGGTGATCTAGTTTCCACGATGGCACGTTCGAGGATCATTCGTGATTGCGTCCAAGTCCGCGTCAACACACCAACCAATCAGGACAGACGCCTGGAACGTCGGTTGGGCGGCTGAATAGCTCAGCAATCGGCCTATGGCGGGGGCGCGGCACTGAAATCTAAGAGTCTCCATGGCGAAATCTCTAGCGCGCAACTCGGTCATCAGCGGCTTCGCTGCCATCGCGACCAATCTGGCCGGCTTCTTGTCGACGGTTATCGTGGCGCGGCTGGTCGGTATCGATGGGACAGGCGTGGTGTCTTTTTCGGCCGCCATCGCAACGATCGCAATCGCTCTGTTCGATCTCGGCATACAGACAACGCTTGCGCGCTTCGTTCCTGAAGTGGAGGCGACTGGCGGCGAGAGCCAAGTGCGCGCGCTCGTTTGGCATCTGCTGCGCATCTTCATAGCCGGCAACCTTGTGCTTTTTCTTGGACTGCTCGGCATCGGCGTCTATTGTTACGTGATCGACCCCGGCAAGCTCTCGTGGATCACTGCCGATAATTTTCGCGACAATCCTTTATTCTGGGGCATTACAGCCGCTTTCTGCCTGGTCCAGGCCCTCGCCTTCTTCGAGACGGCCTATCTCAAGGGACGGCAGCACTTCCGCGAACTGACCGTAATCTCGATCATCTCGATGATCGTTCAGCTCTGCGCCGTGCTCGTGGCGACTTGGCTCTACGGCATTGTCGGCGCCCTGCTTGGCACTTTTTTCGGTCCTGCTTACCTGGCCGCCCGGGCGCTGCGTCATCGTCCGGGCGAGACAAGGCCCGTACAGGTCTTGCGTCAGCGGCTCATGCGCTTTGGAAGCCTCACGCTCGCCGCGCAGATCCTTTCGACACTGATGACGACTCGTCTTGAGATCCTATTTCTCGAATGGAGCTGGGGGACCACGGCCGTGGGCCTTTTTACGGTGAGCCTAACCCTGGCCAACATGGCCTGTGTGCCCATGTTCCTTTGTACGGCGCTGCTTCCGCATCTATCGTCACTTGTTGGCGAAGATGCCTTGGAGCAAACCCGCGAGACGTATCGCTATAGCTTGCGGCTCTTGGCACTCATCGTATTGCCGGGCTGCCTCGGCCTTGCCGCCATTACACCGGTCTTGCTCCCGTCGATTTATGGACCGGCCTTCCGGGATGCCGTCCCCTCGGCCATGTTGTTGATCACGTTCTCCGCATGCATCACCCTGTCGACAGTTCCTATGACCTTCCTGCTGGCTCGAGAACAGGGCCGGCTCGTTATTACTGTTAGCGCCATTGGTGCAGCGCTAACCATTCTTTCTGGCCTCACGCTAATACCGCTGTTTGGCACCATTGGAGGAGCGGTGGGCCGTGCCCTAATGCATGCGGTCGTATTTGCCATTGCGCTTCATCTGCTGGTAGCGCGTTTAGGCTGCCGACCGCCTATAGGCGATCTCGTCCGTATCCTTCTCGCTGCCATAACCTGTGGTACCGTGGCGCTCGCTGTAGTCTGGTGGTGGCAAAGTTGGGCCGGCATCATCCTGGCGATCGTGGTCGGTCTCATGATATACGGCGTCGCGTTACGCCTGTTTGGCGCCCTAAAGGGGCCTGACGCCGATCGCATCCGCAGATCGTTGAGTCTGTTACCTGGACTACTGCAGCATCCAAGCGAGATTCTGCTTGGTCATCTTTCCGTCTCGACTGAAACAAAGCGGGGATGACATCTTCATGCACCGCGGCAGTCGCGGCCGCAACTAGGCCTAAGCATAACGCTGAAAGAATGCCCACGACACTTTGTGCCGCTCCAAGAAGAGCGCGACTCCGGTGCCAATCAAAATGCCGACGAACAGAAAGAGACCGACCACGCGGAGGGGGTGCGGAGTCGAAGGAGCGGCAATGGCCTTCGTGACGTTCTCACCGGCAGTAAGCAGGATCGCCCCTGACGATTCTTCCATCAGCCTTTCTAGAGAGTGATTTATGCTTACCAGCTGCGAAGTCAGCTCGGCCACCTTCGGGTGTTTCCCCCCGAATTTCGCCAGTTGGCTCGATAATTTAGTTTGTGTGTAGGCTCGCTGCTGGAACAGCGATTGTACCTTAGTGCTGCGCAGAACCTCCGCCACGAACGTATTCGCTACGAGTTCCGCAAGCTTGGGATCACCGCTGGTGAAGCTTACCGTAATAAGATAAGCGCGCGGATCGCTGGTAACCCACAACCGGCGTAGCAGTTTCGTAGCGGCCGAAGCATTCTTGTCCCCCCTCGTTTCGACCGCTTCACCCACGTCGGGGCTTAACCGTTCCAGCCCGAGTTGTTGCACGACCCGGCGCGCT
>DATBMX010000203.1:0-12294 GCA_036554625.1 Aestuariivirgaceae bacterium | reverse complement strand
AAGAACGCCGGCTACCGCTGCATTGTTGGCCGCCTCGGGACCGGCAACCCCCTCGATGGCACCCTTGCCGAACTCTTCCGGCTTCTTCGCGAGCTTCTTCTCCAGTGAGTAGGACAGGAAAGTTGGAATCTCGGCGCCTCCCGCAGGCAGGGCGCCAAACGGAAACCCCAAGACCGTGCCGCGCAGCCAGGCCGGCCATGACCGACGCCAGTCCTCGGCCGTCATCCACAGGGAGCCTTTAATAGGCTCTACAGTCGCCGCCGCTAGGCCAGGACGCGACGCGATATAGAAAGCTTCCCCTACCGCGAAGAGGCCAACGGCGACGATGACGATGTCTATGCCATCGAGCAGCTGCGGTATTCCCATGGCGAAACGCGCTTGGCCTGTGAGCGTATCGATCCCGACGAGACCGATGGCCAGGCCGATGAACAAGCTGATGAGGCCGCGTATGCGCGATTCGCCCAGAAGTCCTGTCACCGTTACGAAAGCCAGTACCATGAGAGAGAAATACTCGGCCGGGCCGAACCTCAGGGCGATCTTTATGGCAAGGGGGGCGAGAAAGGTGAGAAGTATAGTTCCCACCGTTCCAGCGATGAAGGAGCCTAGGGCGGCGGTGGCGAGAGCGGCCGCACCTCGTCCGCGCTTGGCCATTCTGTTTCCCTCAAGTGCCGTAATGATGGATCCAGATTCGCCTGGCGTATTGAGGAGGATGGATGTGGTCGAGCTGCCATACATGGCGCCGTAGTAGAGGCCGGCGAACATGATAAAAGCGCCTGTCGGGTCGAGCTTGCTCGTCAGCGGAAGGAGCAAAGCGATGGTGAGCGCAGGTCCTATGCCGGGAAGGATGCCTATCGCCGTTCCGAGCGTTACGCCCAGTAGCGACCAGAGCAGGTTCGTGGCGGTGAGCGCTGTCGAAAATCCCAGTACAAGCTGATCGAAAGCCGACATTACCAGAAGCTTGCCAACAGACCGGCCGGCAGCTGCAGGCCAAGTCCAAGAACGAAGGTGACATAGGCGACCGTGGCCAAGGCGAGACCGAGAAGAGCGTCGCGTAGATAACTCCGGCTGCCGAATCCGACGGCAACCAGCACAAACAGCAACGCGGAAGACAAAATAAAGCCGAGGCGCTCCAACAGCAGCGCGTCAGCAATCAGGGCGAAGCTGATGATCAAAACAGGGCTTGAATGAGACGTGTGCTCTTCAGACGGGGTCTGCTTGCCCCGCAAGCTGTGAAACAGATAGAGCGCTCCGAGGATTCCGAGACCCGCCGCCACTGCAAAGGGGAACACACGGGGACCGACACGTGAATAGGTCGGCGCGACATGGATCAGCAGCGTGCCAGAGAACAGCAGAAGTCCGGCGAGGATCAGCGCAGCGCCGAGAAGGATCTCTCCCGTTGCTCTGCCCCCGCCGGTCATGAGCGAAGCTACTTCACCAGCCCTATCTGCTTCAATATGCCGGTAACGCGCTCATTCTCCTGTTTGAGGTAGGAAGCGAACTCATCGCCGGAGAGGTAGAGATTCATCCATTGCTTGTCGGCAAGCGCCTTTTGCCAGGCTTCGCTCTTCACCGCCTGGTCCATAGCAGCTGTGATGGCCTGCTTTTGCGCATCATCGAGGCCCGGGGCCCCGACCACGGCTCGCCAATTCGCCAGCTCGACATCGATTCCTTGCTCTTTCAGCGTCGGGATGTCGACTCCCTCGAGCCTTTCTGGCGAGGAGATGGCGAGCGCGCGCAGCTCTCCCGACTTGATCTGGCCCTGCCACTCACCCAGTCCGCTGATGCCGACGGTCACATGGCCGCCCAGAATCGCGGCCAATGCTTCGCCGCCGCCCGAATAGGGAATGTAATTGACCTTGGCCGCGTCGCCGCCTGCCGCCTGAGCAACAAGGCCGGCCAGAATGTGGTCGGTTCCTCCCGCCGACCCGCCGCCCCAGGACACCGAGCCAGGCTCGGCTTTGAACTTGGCCGTGAGGTCGGCCAGCGTCTTGATCTCGGACGCCGCGGGAACGACCAGAACCTCATATTCGCCGGTAAGGCGGGCAATGGGCGTAACTTGATCGAGCGTCACAGGCGAAGCATTGGTGAGTATAGCACCAACCATCACGAGCCCATTCACCAGGAGCGCATTGCCATTCCCCTTGTGTTTGTCGACGAACTGGGCCAGACCAACCGTGCCGCCGGCGCCCGGCACATTTTCCACCGTAACGGTTTTCACGATGCCGCTCGTCTGCATCGTCTCCTGCAGAGCGCGGGCTGTTTGATCCCAGCCGCCGCCTGGGGCCGCCGGTGCGATAATCAGCATCTCATCCAATGCGAATGCCGGGCTTGTCAGTCCCAACACCAGCGTTACCGAAGCAGCGCACAAGAGAGCGCTCAGGCTTGAATGTTTCATCATCAACCTCACTGTCTCACTGTTGAACCCAAAATTTCGCCGGATGCAGGGTACTCCTAGGAGTTGCGCTCAGGCCGGGCATTTGCAAGCGAGGAAACTGTCAACTAGCGACTGGTTCCGGTCAAGTCGGCTTCGCCATCAAAGCCTAATCTGTTTCGAGCCGAATGTCTGCGGGACAAGTCATGAGCGAAGCAAAGGACGATTTCATTGCCCGAACGGTGCAATATTGGAACCCTGGCAAGACACTGGAGTGGCAGCGCGCAGGAATCGACCTCGTCATCGATCGGCGTGAGGGCTACTATATTTATGACATGGATGGCCGCCGGCTGATTGATGTCCACATCAACGGCGGCACCTACAGCCTCGGACACCGCAATCCGGAAGTGATCGCCGCCGTGCGCGAGGGCATGGATCATTTCGACATGGGCAATCACCACTTCCCTGCCCTGATGCGCACCAAGCTTGCGGAGAAATTCGCCAGACTGTCTCCGCCGGGGCTGCAATACACAATGTATGGCTCAGGTGGTGGCGAAGCCATCGACATCGCGCTGAAATCCGCCCGCCACGCCACGAAGCGTCGGCGCATCATCTGTCTCGAGCGCTGCTATCACGGTCACACGGGGCTCGCGGTCAAGGTAGGCGATGATCGCTTCTCCAAGCTGTTCCTCTCAGAGGCGGGTCCGGAAGAGGTGACGAAGGTAGCTTTCCGAGATCTCGATTCGATGGAGCGTGAGATCCGGAAAGCCGATGCGGCATGCGTCATCATCGAGTCGATCCCCGCCACCTATGGCTTTCCAATGCCGCCGGATGGGTATCTCAAGGCCATCAAGGACATGTGCGAGAGGGCGGGCACGCTGTTCATTGCCGATGAGGTGCAGACAGGCCTCATGCGCTCAGGTGAAATGTGGTGCATCGAAACCTACGGGGTCGTGCCCGACATGATCGTCTGCGGCAAGGGCCTCTCGGGCGGTATCTATCCAATCTCCGCGGTTATTGCCAATGAGCGATCGGCCGCCTGGCTAAAGGAGGACGGCTGGGGGCATATGTCGACCTTTGGCGGCGCCGAGCTCGGCTGCATCGCCGGCGACAAGGTGCTCGAAATCTGTTCGCGGCCCGAGACGCGTGCGCAGGTGCACTACATTTCGCACTACCTGCGAGCCGGACTGAGCGAAATCCAGAAGAACTACCCCGATTTCTTCGTAGGCATCCGCCAGCGCGCCACCATAATGGGATTGGAGTTTGATCATCCTGAAGGCGCCAAGTATGTGATGCGGTGGCTGTATCGCAACGGCGTATGGGCGATCTATTCCGCGCTTGATCCGCGGGCCTTGCAGTTCAAGCCCGGCATCCTGGCTGACCGCGATTTGTGCGACGAGATCCTCAACCGCCTGGACACTGCGGTAGGTCAGGCGCGCGAAGAGATCAAAGGATCACGAGTTCGCAGCACGATGGCCTACGGCCGTGCCTCATCACGACATTCCGAGGAAGCTGCCTGAGCGGCAATCTCATGGCCGGTTTCGACGAGCTTTCTCACGAGCGGCAACTGCAGTGCCTTCTGGAGGTCGCCTCCAAGGCAGTTTCGCGCTACGACCTGCCGGCCCGCGTCACGGCTTCACTCATCAACCTCTCCGAAAACGCCACTTATAAGGTCGAGGACGCCGCTTCCGGACGGAATTGGGCGCTCAGGGTGCATCGCGAGGGGTATCATTCGCGCAAGGCCATTGCATCTGAATTGGCGTGGCTCATCGCCTTGCGCAGAGACAGGGTCGCGACCACGCCTATTCCCGTCAAAGGCCGCGATGGAGAACTAATCCAGAGCGTCGCTCACCCTTTAATGCATCGCCCGAGAAACGTGGTTCTGTTCGCGTGGGAGACAGGCGCGGAGCCCGGCATTGGCGATGAAGATCTGGCGGGTCCGTTCGAAATCCTGGGCGAGCTGACTGCTCGCATGCACATTCACGCCCGGGCGTGGAAGCGGCCGGCTGATTTCGAGCGGCTAACCTGGGACTTCGAAACGAGCATCGGGGTGAACCCGCACTGGGGCCGCTGGCAAGATGGAATGGGACTCGACTCTCAAAAGACTGAGCTGTTCGGAAGGACGGTAGAGCTGATCGGACAAAGGCTGCAACGCTATGGAAAAGGCAAAGACCGTTTCGGGCTGATCCACGGCGATCTTCGGCTGGCCAACCTTCTCATTGACGGCAAAGACGTCAAGGTCATCGACTTCGATGATTCAGGCTTCGGCTGGTTCATGTATGATGCTGCGACGCCGGTGTCGTTCTACGAACACGACCCCAAGGTGCCGCACCTCCTTCAGTCCTGGCTCGAAGGCTACAAGCGTGTGACCGATCTTCCCAAAGACGATGATGAGGAAATCCCAACCTTCATCATGCTCCGCCGCATTTTGCTCGTCGCCTGGATTGGCTCACACAGCGAGACGGAATTGGCGAAATCCATGGGCATTCCCTACACGGAAGGCACAGTCGGATTGTGCGAGGATTATCTCCGCCGGTTTGGTTAGAACACGCCTCTCAATCGACTTTGGGCTCGAGATGTCCGCCGAAGCGATGACGCATTGCGGAGAGGAGCTTGTCGGCATAGGCACTGTTTCCGCGCGATCGGAACCTGGCGAACAGAGCCGCCGCGAGGACGGGCGCCGACACCGCCTGATCGATTGCCGTGATGAGGCTCCAGCGTCCCTCCCCTGAGTCCTCGACATGACCAGAGAAGGCGGAGAGCTCTTGATCTTGACGCAAAGCCAAGGCGGTGAGGTCCAGAAGCCACGAGCTGATTACACTCCCGTGCCGCCAAACCTCCGCCACCTCAGCAAGGTTGAGGTCGAACCGCCCGTCCCGCGGTGCGTCAGCTGCGCCAGCCTTGTGCAATATGTCGAATCCCTCTGCATAGGCTTGCATCAACCCATATTCGACAGCGTTGTGGACCATTTTGACGAAGTGACCGGACCCCGGGGCGCCACAGTAAATATACCCTTGCTCCGCTCGCGATAGGCCGGGACCGCCCGGCGAAAGCGCCTCGAGAATTGGTTCGGCCCGTTCGAAGATCCGCTCCTCACCGCCGACCATGAGACAAAAGCCCCGCTCAAGCCCCCACACGCCGCCGCTCGTGCCGACGTCGAGATAGTGGATGCCGCGTTTTGCCAGAGTCTTAGCGCGGCGAGCGTCGTCCTTGAAGAAGCTGTTCCCGCCGTCGATGATCGTGTCATCGGCCTGCAACTGCTCGCCGAGCTCGGCTACGGCGGCCTCCGTGATCTCACCGGCCGGCAGCATGACCCATATGATCCGCGGTGCGGAGATTAACCGCACTAGCGCTGCCAATCCTTCCGCCGGTCTCGCACCCTCGGCTGCAAGTGACGTTCTTGCTGAAGGATTGATGTCGTAGACCACGCAGTCGTGGCCTTTGCGCATCAGACGCCTTGCAATGTTGCTTCCCATACGGCCGAGACCGACGACACCGAGCTGCATCCGCCGTGCTCCTTTCAGGCTTGGCGAGCCTAGCCTCTCCCCGTAATGTCGGCCAGAATTTTGAGAATATGATCAAGGGCAGCAGCGATGACCGCACGATCCCCCGACATGAAGAGACGCCCGGAAGCGCCGATCATCTGACAATCCACGAGTGTGGTTTCGGGGGCCGCCTTTTCCGCCTCGTTGGCGGCCACGGCTGCGAAAAGAGCTGGAACCACCTCGACGAGGAGCAGCGATTCCCCGGGCATGATCATCGATGCTTCACGATTTCGGTTAAGGATGACGGCATGCTGATCAGTGACCTCCTCCACGATGTCGGTGTAGAGCACCTGGGGCTTCAGCTGATCCGAGGATTTCGCGCCGATCCCTTCGAGAACGGAATGGCCGGCGCGCTTAAGCCGCTCGAGGTCCGTATCATGCAGCTCCAGAATGCCGAACTGCCGTTCCACATAGAGCATACCGGGCTCGGCTTCTGGCACCGACTTCACGGCAAGATCCATGACGCGATGGATGGCAAGAGCCGGAGCAATCTCGATGATGAGAGAGTTCATCCCTTCAACCGGAATATAACCGCGCGCCCGCGTCGGTGAGGCCATGTAGGCCGCGAACTGCCGGCGCAGGCTCTCGATCAGGAGATAGACTCGTAATTCGGACACCGACCGAGACTACTTGGTCGATCCGGTGCCGAAATTCTTGACGACGTCAGGATGAGGGCGCGGGATGACGTGGACCGAAATCACCTGTCCAACCTGGCTTGCCGCTTCGGAACCGGCTTCCGTCGCCGCCTTGACCGCTCCGACGTCTCCCTGCACGAGGATGGACACAAGACCGGCGCCAACTTGCTCGCGTCCGATGATGGTCACGTTGGCGGCCTTGACCATGGCATCGGCAGCCGCGAACGCTGCGACATAACCCTTGGTTTCGACAAATCCGATTGCATTGGACATTTTATCCTCCTTGATTTCTCAGCTTCGAGTTTTCCGGGTGCTGCGCGGCTCGTCGAGGATGCCGATGATCAGAGCATCGACGACGGCCTTGCCATCTTTGAACCAACTGCGGGCTACGGATCCGGTGGTGACAAGAACCCGCTCTCCATCGCCGGCGCCAAGCGGGTCATAGGCGATGATCCGTTCGCCCGGACCCTCCTCCTCGACGTTGATCTCTAGGAGCGCGCCTCCAGGTAACTCATCGAGGCGCTTCGTTGCCCATACTTTGCCAATCACTATGCCTGTCTTCATGGCTTGGATCTCACAAGTTCGAGCTTGAGTTCGCGGGCGCGATCGCGCGCCAGGGGCGTCACGACAACATCCGCCCCGACAATGATCCTCGTGTGCCTCTTGCCGATCTCGGCGATGCGCGTTTCACTCAGCATGCCGCGATCGAGGCGAAACTCCCCGCCCCTGTTCACTGGGTTTTCCATGGGGTGCTGACGCAACTCCTCGCTGGAGGCCGAATTCAGCTGGAACGTCAGTCGGCCCGACATGATGGCGGCTTTCAAATCCTCTTGTGCGGCAGCGTGAACGATGGTCTGTGCGAATAGGTTTAGATTATCGGTTACGGTCACTGTCCCCGAGCCTCCGGGAAGAATCGCTTGGCGCATGGCATCCAGGAGATTTCCCGCTTGTTCTCCAGTTGGAGCAACACCTTGCGGCAAGGCGGAACGCAAGACATCGCGCACAAGGCTGCGCAGTTCTTCCCGATTGATCCCCTCTGCCATCAGTGTTGCCTCTGGGTCAGTGAATTTTCGGCCGCGCGCGCCGCCGCCCTCACTTCGCTTTCATCGCCCGAGAGATAGAGGCGGCCGGTGGCGCCCATCATGCGATAGTCGACGATCTTGATGTTCGATGCCTTCTCCGCTTCATTCGCTGCGATGATCGCATAGGCGGCAGGCTGCATTTCGAGCACGAAGAGGGACTCCCCCGGAAGGATCATCGAACCCGCCTTGTTCCGGTTGATGAGGAAAGCGTGATAGTTGTCGACGCGCTTGACGATCTGCGAAGCGAGAATCTCAGGCTTCATGGCATCGGCGGGCGTGGCATTGAGGCGATCAAGAACAGCTTCACCCGCGGCCTTGACGGAGGCAGTGGAAAAAGCATGAAACTCCAGATATCCATATTGGCGTTCGACAACGAGGATACCCGGTCGCACGTCCACCGCCTTGATCGCCACGTCCGTCAGGTTTTCGATCGCGAGTCCCGGCGCCACCTCTATGACAACCGCCGCCATGTTTCGGCGGGGAAGAAAACCACGCGCAAATGTCCCTAGGTAGCACATGGTCTTGGGCTGCAGCTGATCGACGAATATATAGGAGCGGATCGTTGCCAATTAATTGCGCTCCTGTTGCATCGCCCGCAGTTCTTCGAGAATGAGCTGCCGGATCTCGTTTCGGAGATCGTCTGGAGCGTCATCGCGCCTTCGCGTCTCTCCGCCTGCGCGAGAGGCCGTCCCCCCGGCCCAGGCGAAGGAATAATCAATCTTGCCCTGTGGCGGGCGCGGTCGCGTCGCCGGAAGCGGCAGGGGCAGCGTCGAGTAGTCGCCGAATTTCACGGTATCGGACTTGTTGTAGGCGATCTTCACCCACTGCACGAGATGCTGGGGACCGACGTTCTCAGCTGCTGAGGAGCGCCCAAAGAAACCGGTGCCGACGGTCATGGAAGGTGCAAGGAAGGTGTCGAAGCCGGCAGCACCCGTGCTGTTGCCCACATTCACCGCAATGCGCAGCACATTGAGTTCGGCGCCATAGCGCAGAATGATCGCCGGGTCTTCGGCGTGAATCGCGGCCGAGTGCCCCTGCCCCTGGCGCCGCACCATGGCCTTGGCTGCAGTGATGGCCGCATCGCGGCTGGGCACTTCGTAATAGCCGAGCACGGGACACAGCTTTTCGCGGCTGAGAAGGTAGTCATCGCCGATGCGCTCGAGGGGCGCCAGGAGCACGCGAATGTTGCGGGGCACGCGAATGCCTGCCGATTTCGCAATGTGTTCGGCGGACTTGCCGATCAGCGGCACGTTGAGCTTTCCCATGGGAAAGAGGTGAGCGCTCAGTATGTCGCGCTCCTCGTCCGAGAGAAGATGGCAGCCCTGGCGGCGCAGCTCGGACAAAAGACGGTCGCCGATCTGCTTATGGGCGATGACGACCGATTCGTTGGTGCAGAGAATGGAATTATCGAAGGCCTTGCTGTCGGCGACGTGCTTTGCTGCTCTTGCTACGTCGGCGGAGCTGTCTACATAGGCGGGAACGTTGCCGGGCCCGACTCCGAGGGCTGGGTTTCCCGACGAATAGGCCGCACGCACCATAGGTGAGCCGCCGGTGGCGAGAATCAGATCGATGCGATCCGATTTCATGATCTGTTCGATGATCGGAAGCGACGGCTCCTCGATGATCTGGATGGCTCCATCGGGAGCGCCTGCTGCTTCCGCTGCCTTAGCCATGTGTCTCGCTGCATCGGTGCAGCATTTCTTCGCCATGGGATGCGGGCTGATCACAATGGCGTTGCGCGTGAGAAGAGCGAGAAGCGCCTTGTAGGCCAGGGTCGAAATTGGATTTGTGGAGGGGGTAAGCGCAAACACCACGCCCGCTGGGCGGGGTATCTCCACGATTTTGCGCTCGGCGTCGATGCGATAGTCGGTGTAGTTCTCTCCCCTGTAGTGTTCGAACAGGCCAATTGAGCAGAGGCGGTTCTTCAGTTCCTTGTGATCAGCAACTCCGAAGCCTGTTTCCTCCACCGCCCATTCGGCATATTTCCTCGACTGCGCCTCTATGGCCTTTGCCGCCGCCTCGGCAATCGCAAGAACCTCCGGTCGCCCATAGCTGGCGAAGGCGCTTGCTGCCCAGCGCGCCTTTTCCACGAGCTGCTTGGCATGGAAGGGCGACAAAGCCTCCGATGAGGGTTGGTTTTCCGCAGCCATGGCTCTCCCGGCAGCGACTTAGACGCTGCTTTCATTGAGGATAAGCCCTTCTCTTCCAGGGGGCTTGACCGCTGCCGCTACCGGTTTGACAGGTGAGAGCCTTAACGACCCTCCGGCTAGGCGCTTGATCAGCTGTTCGGGCCCGTGCGAACATACCCCAGGTTGTCGGCCCGAAAGACCGGAATGTTTGAGCCCAGCAGCAGCGGCATTTCCAGCGGCAGCGTCAGCCGGGCGCCGGGCGTGCTTGCCTCGGCCGCAACGGGCACGGTCGACTTCATCACCCATATGGGAGGAGACGTCGATCGAATCTTCGGCAATGCGTCGATCGCGCCCGACATGGCCGGCAGCCCCACGCTCAAGCTTCGGCTGTCTGCCTTCTGCCGGCTGTTCGAGGAGGCGGCAAGGCAAACCAGGCACGGCAATTTCGGCCTGTGGTTCGGCAATCAATTCCAGCCTCGCGATCTCGGCTTCTGGGGTTACGCCGCCGTCTCATCGCCCACTCTTGGTAGTGCTTTGCGAAACTTCGTGGATCTTTTCGCCTATCATCAGGAGTGCTCGCGAATGAGCCTCGTGCAAGGCGAGGGCGGCCTCATGCGGCTCGAATATCAGATCGAAACGCCTGCCATCGTGGAACGCCGTCAGGACGCTGAGCTTTCTCTCGGCATGTTCCTCAACCTCATTCGCGAGTGCTGCGGCGCGCGGTGGTCGCCGGAGGAGGTTCATTTCGAGCATCCGCGACCGGCGGAAGCCAAGGAGCATGAATTGGCTTTCAATGCTCCGGTCTACTTCAGCCAGGCGACGAACGCCCTGCTCTTCCGCCCGGAGATCCTCTCCCGCCCCATGCCGTCGGAGGATCTGCGGCTGATGGACATGATGCGCATGTGTCTCATGGAACTCAGCAGCCGTGTGACGGCGGAGGTGGGCGTTCTTGACCGTGTGCGCACCGCCGTGCGTGCACGGCTGTCGCATGGAAGTTTGGCGCTCGAGGATATCGCCGACGAGGTCCATCTGCCGCTCAGCGTGCTGCATCGCGAATTGTCGGCCAGCAATCTCAACTTCAAATCGCTGGTGGAAGACGTGAGGCGCGATCTGGCGATCTCTTATCTCAAACAGCAGCAGCTCCCGCTTTCGGAAATCGCTTTGCTTCTCGGCTATTCGGAACTGTCGGCATTCAGCCGCGCCTTCAGGCGCTGGACGGGACGAAGCCCGCGCTCCTTCCGAGCTACGCCGTCGCGTCAGGCCTGAGCCAGCGCTTCGAGTGACTCGGGCAGGATCTGTCCGCCATCGACCACAATGGTCTGGCCTGTAATGTAGGCCGCTTCCTTCGAAGCCAGAAACAGAGCGGCATAACCGATGTCTTCCACCGTGCCCAAGCGCTTGAGGGGAATGGAGGCGGCCATGGTCTTGAGATAGTCCTCGCCAAGCCCTGCCAGACCCTCGGTAATGATGTTGCCGGGCATGACGGCGTTGATTGTGATGCCATATTTGGCAAGCTCGATGCAGGCGGTGTGCATAAAGCCGAGTTGGCCCGACTTGGATGCTCCATAATGCGCCCAGCCGGGAAATCCGGTGACGGGCCCGGTGATGGAGGAGGTAAGGACCACGCGTCCTTGATCCGATTTCTTCAGATAAGGAAGGCAGGCCTTGACCGTGTGGAACGTGCCCTTGAGGTTCGTCGTAAGCACCTCGTCCCATTGTTCGCTTGTCATCTCCTCGAGCTTGGCCTGGGGGAAGATGCCGGCATTGGCGCAGAGAACGTCGATGCCGCCATGTCGGTCGGCGGCAGCCTTTGCGGCTAGCTCCATGTCCTTCAGTTTGCCGACGTCGGCGGCCACGGCATCGACGCCATGCCCGATGTCCTTGGCTGCCGCCTTCGCCTGATCCAGATGGCGCGCCACGATGACGACCCTGGCTCCGGACCTGGCGAACACCGATGCAATGCCCTTGCCGATGCCCTTGGAGCCACCCGTCACGACGACTGATCTGCCTTCAAGCGATGACTTTTTCATTCAGTCTCTCCTCAAACAATTGCGTCTCTGACAGCATCCGCGCCCTCCGCCAGATCAGAATCAGACCATAGCCGCCGATGAGCAGGAAGGCAGCGCCGACCGTCGAAACTGTACCCAGCACGGGGACGCCAGGCGTGTAGCCCGCAACCATTTTTGCGTAGAGATATTCCGGCACGGTGGTATCGGCGCCGGTGGTGAACAGCGAAAGCGGGAAATTGCCCCAGGAAAGCAAGAAAGCGAAGAGCCCACCCGAGAACAAGCCAGGAAACAGCACGGGCAGCGTAATCTCGCGCAACACCTGCAGGCGCGTGGCGCCCAAATCGAAAGCCGCCTCTTCGAGTGCAGGATCGAAAGAGTAGACTTGGATTGCCATCACCAAGGTAACGACCGGAACGATCCAGACCAGATGGGCGAACACGGCTGTCGTCCAGCTTAGCTGTATGCCCAAAGCGTTGAACCACAGCAGCAGTGCCAGCCCGAGCACCGACTGGGGAAAGAAGAT
>DATBMX010000038.1:0-3631 GCA_036554625.1 Aestuariivirgaceae bacterium | reverse complement strand
TTGCGTGAAGGAGCTGTCGGGGGATGGTCGACCGGAAGCGGTCGGCTTGTGTTTTGGCGGCCTGCTGCAGGACGATGGCACGATGCGCGAGGGCAGCACCAATCTCGGCAATCTCGACCGGGTGCCGCTCAAGGATTTTTTCGGTCAGCTTCTTCAATTGCCTTGCAGAGTCGAGAATGACGCCATTGCGGCCATGCGCGGTGAAGCGATGTTCGGCGCCGCGCGTGGACTCAAGAACGCAATGACGATGACCTTCGGCAGTGGCATTGGCTCGGGCCTGCTTCTGGATGGACGCATCTATCACGGCACGCATCGCCGCGCTGGAGAGATCGGCGTCTGGCGCATCGCAGCGCCTCTCACGGGCAATGTCTCTCCGTCCCTCGAGGAAATCGCGGCACCAGGAAGGTTCTTCCGCCGTCACGGCGCCGAACTCGCCGAATTGCTGCGCAAGGCTGCGGCACATGATGAAAAGGCCCGCATCGAAAGCCAGCTCAGCATCAAGGCCGTGGGCCGCGCAATCGCCAATGCCCATCTTCTCCTTGACCTGGAAGCTGTCATTTTGACCGGCGGCATTACCGTCCTTGGTGATATTTTTCTGGATCCCATAAAAGCTGCCTATGAGGTCGACTGTCCGGTTGAATATCAGCAGGGGCTGGAGATTAGAATTGGCGAACTGGGGCCCTACGCCGGTGCTATTGGCGCAGCGGCTCTTTGGTTGGAGGATACGGCTGCTTGAGACTGGTGGAAGCCAATGACAGCGACGATCTTGGACGGCGTGCTGCCGAGCTTGTCTTCCAGCAGCTGAGAGCAAAACCAGCGTCGGTAATCACGCTGGCCACGGGAAACACGCCACTGCCGCTGTTTCGTGAACTGGTCGCGGCAAGCAAGATGGATGCCGGCTTGTTCAAGCGCGCCTATTTTGTGACACTCGATGAGTACGCCGGCATCGCACATGAAGACAGGCGCCGGCTGCTGAATTGGCTGCGGCGCGAATTTCTCGAGCCGGCAGGAATTCATGATCGCCAGCTCATTGCATTCGACCCGTTGGCGATTCCTGCAACTGAATCCGTGCGCATTGAAAAAGCGATCGAGGCGCTTGGAGGTCTGGATTTGGCTGTGCTGGGACTTGGTCCGAATGGGCACCTCGGTTTCAACGAACCAGGTTCATCCTTTGCAAGCCGTACGCGCATGGTACCGCTGGCAGCTGAGTCCATCGCTTCGAATGCAGCCTATTGGGGGAACGAGGATGACGTTCCAAGCAACGCACTCACACTCGGCCTCGGAACATTGAGGGAAGCCCAATCAATCATTTTGATGGTAAGCGGCGCAGGCAAAGCGGATGTGCTTGCTCGGCTTCTCTGCGGGCCCATCAGCGAGTCCATGCCAGCTACCCTGCTGCGGCTTTGCTCTGCATCTGTTGTCATGGCAGATCGTGCATCTTTGACCCGACACTACCGAAACAAGGAAGCTGACCAACATTAAATGACATGTGGCGGCGAACAAATTCTCGAGCCTTGGGGCAAGCCGCTCTACGACGGATTCGAGCATGGCGGCTTCTCCAGTTTGGGTGGCCTCTATTTCAAGAACAACCCTGAGCAGGATGCCGGAACTGTCGAGTTTCAAAATGAAATCACATATCGCGGCAAGGGCGCCCTGAGACTCACCGTTGGCCCTCTCCAAGACAGGAAAGAACAGGGATTAAGAAGCCAGCGCGCGGAAATCTGGGAACGGAAGGACCTCTGGGTACCTTACGATCGGGGGATTTGGTATGGGTTTGCCGTCAAGTTCGCGGCCGCGATCCCGCAAGACGATCATCGCTATGTCATCGCTCAATGGAAGCGCCAGATCTCTGGCACAAAGGGAGATTTCAGTCCCTTTCTCGCCCTTCGGCTGAACAAGGGGAAGCTGTTCGCCACTGTTGAGACCAATCTGGTGACATCGACGCATCTTCGCCCCAAAGCACGATATGCCAAATGCCCAAATGGTGAGGCAGCTGTGTGGTTGCGTCCCGAAACCAACCAGACGCGGGCACTGGTTGCGACTGACGCCACTTGGACAAGGGAAGACGGTGACTACTTCAACGTTTGCACGAGCGAAATCGCCGTGACGAACCGAGGCAACCCATTGCCCTCACCGCGTTCGGGTTGGATCGAATTTGCCATTTATACAAGACCAGGCCCGGACGGCTCCGGCCACATTGAGATTTTTGCGAACCACAAGTGGATCGTGACCATAAGGGGGCGCATCGGTCACAGCGAGAAGGGTTTGGGAAAGCACCAATATTTCAAGTTCGGTCCCTATCGCGCCAATCACAGCAACACCTGGACCTTGTATTACGACGAGTTCCGCCGCAGCCGGAACTGCGCGGACATTCTCAAGGCGCCTTGCCCGCTCTGCGGTCGACCATCATTGGGCAGCTTCTAAACGATCGAGCCGGCGGCAGGCGCAGCTTTCGATGTGTGCCGTCGCTCAAAGACGATGTTGACGAGGCCGCTCGCGACAATCAGAGCCATTCCTGCTGTTGCAAGAAAGTTTGGATAGGAGCCGAAGACGATCACCCCGGCAAGTACGCCCCAAACTGTGAAAGCATAGTAGAAAGGAGCAACCGTCCCCGCAGTTGCTAGGCGAAAGGCTAAGAAAACGAACATGTGTCCGAAGATCAGGAAAAATCCGGAGACTGCCATGAGCTGCAGGTGACGAGGTGAAGGCACCACCCATGTCTCGAAGACTGCTGTTGCGAGACCCGCAGCAATCATGACAACGATCAGGGTCGTGAACGTCGCCACTAGCACCGGGATTTCACGGGGAATATTGCGCGCCACCAGATCGCGAGCGGCTGACGCCAAGGCGGTCACAAACCCGAAAATGGCGTAAGGCGTTGCAGCGGGCGTGCCTGGCTGTGCAACCATGATTGCGCCAGCTATCCCAAGACCTATCAAGAGATAGCGCACCACACCGATGCGCTCTCCCCAAAAGATCGACGCGCCAATGATCAGGAGCAACGGAGAGGTCTGGAAAATGGCCAGGATATCGGCGATAGGCATGCGCGCCAACGCGATCACGTAACTCCCGACCGCCACGGTCTCTAGAAGCGCTCGCAGCAAAACCCACATATTCACTGCACCGCGCAATTGCGTGCCATAGCCAAGAAGAAACAGCAGAGGAAGGCACCACAAGCAGGCGGCAACACCACGCATGAACAATACCTGCATGGGCTGAGCGTCCGCCATGACGAGTTTCATGCAGCTGTCGCATGCGACGAACGATGCGGTGGCAGTGATCATGCTGACTATGCCGCGAAGGCTCGACTTGGAGGCCATGCAGGGGAATCTAGGTCGTTTGGTCGGCAGGAATAATGTTGCCCGTGATGATCCGGCATGTCAGCCCGGATGGAGGCAAATTGAACTCTACGGTGCCCAGCAGGTCATTCCGAACCAATGTTCGTATGAGCTGAGTGCCAAACCCGTCCTTCAGCGAGCCCTGCTGGCTTTCGCCGTTTCTTTCTTCCCAATAAATGGACAAGCCCCCCGGCAGGCTCTGCCAGGTCAAGGCAACGCTGCCGTTGTCTTGCGACAAGGCTCCATACTTTGCCGCATTGGTGCACAGTTCGTGCAGCACCATTGTCATTGCC
>DATBMX010000464.1:0-3697 GCA_036554625.1 Aestuariivirgaceae bacterium | reverse complement strand
TTGGGATTGAAGGGCGCACTGTTCCGGCTGATGAGCTCGGCCGCAAGGCTGACAAGCTCGCGGTTGAACTTGGCCTCCTCGAGCTCGGCAAAGTATTTGTCGGCCTTGCGCAGCTCGTTCTCGTACCGGATGACGTTCAGGAGGAGCGCGTTCTTCTCGATCGGGGCAATGACCGTTAGATGCTCGCGCCCGTGTATGGTGATCTGAGCGAGTCCGACCTTGCCGGCTTTCTTGAGCGCCTCCCGAATGACGAGATACCCCTCGGCAGCAACCTCGTCCCTTGGCACGATGTAATAGGGACGCTCGAAATAGCGCGGATCAATCTCTGCAGCATCGACAAACTGCACCATGTCGATTGTCTTCTTGCTCTCAAGCCTTATCGCTTCGATCTCATCAGGCTCGAGCGTCACATAGACGTCAGGCTCAATCTCGTAGCCTTTCACGATGTCTGCGTTTTGGACCTTCCCGATCCCCGGCACCACCTTTTCATATTTGATGCGCTTGCCGGACGTCTTGTGAATCTGGTTGAACTGGATCTCGGCAGCGCTCTCGGTGGCGGCGTAGATATCGACGTTGATCGAGACGAGCTGCAGGCGCAAGAAGCCGCGCCAGTACACATGGCCAAGGGCCGGCATGAGGTGACTCACTGAACTGCCTCACGAATATCGCGAAAGGCGATATTCGCGGGGAAACATGGCTTCCCAGATTTGAATCGAATCTAGCTGAGAAGTTCTAGCCGCCGGCTTAAGTTGTTGGGTTAATCAAAGGTGAAGAGATAATAGAGTTGCAATAGTCACCTCCAGGAGAGATTTGATGAAGGCACGCGCAAAGTGGGTTGAGGACCGTACGTTTATTGGGGAGTCCGGGAGCGGACACAAATTGGTCTTTGGAACAGCTTTTGGGCCGGAAGGGCGCACGCCGGGACCGAGCCCCATGGAGCTGGTGCTGATCGGTACGGGAGGCTGTTCGGCATTCGATGTCGTTCACATTTTGGCAAAGGGCCGCGAGGACATCGAGCACGTAGAGGTCGAACTCCAAGCCGACCGCGCCGAGCAGGATCCGAAGGTGTTTACCCGCATTCACATGCACTTCGTCGTGAAGGGGCGCGGGCTTTCTCGAGAGAAGGTGGAGCGCGCTATCCAGCTCTCGGTTGAAAAATATTGCTCCGCCTCGGCCATGATCGCCAAAACGGCCCTGATTACGCGCGATTTTGAACTTGTTGATACTGGCGCAGCGACCCCGACAGACTCTGCTGCATCGGTGGCATCGGAACCGGGCCCCGATTAGCCGCCAACCGGTTTTCTTAAAGCGGGTGATCTGCCCGTTGGCTGCGGGCTTCAACCAGCCAGTCACTTGTCGGGGGGCAAATGCATCGCCTCGGTCACCTTATCGAAAGGAATGTTGCAGTCTCGATTGAGCCTCTCGACATCCCTGGCATCATTCGCCTGAAACATGCACATGCATCGCCCATCGTTTGGAACGAACGTGGAATGCAAATAGCTGACGGGCGTTCCGGACTTCGTCATCTGGGCGGCTTTATCGATGGCAGACTTTTGGGCCTCGCCAAGCTGCTCCATGCTGATACCTTTGAGGCTTCTTTCGACCATATAGGTTTTCATCGTCTTCTCCCTTTGGACTTTCATTCGACTGTCCTCATTTGAACGCATTCTGCCTCGACTCTCAACGACCGATTTCCCATGGACGCCGAGGAGTGACCCTATGTTCCGCAAAGCCCTCATTGCCGCAGCCTTGCTTGTCAGCGGCTCCGCCCTTGCCGAGGCCCAGCCGGCGGGCGACCGCGTCGAGGTTAACGGCATGCAGATGTATTACGAAGTTTCAGGCAAGGGCGATCCCCTGATTGTGCTGCACGGTGCTTATATGAATATTCCCTCAATGGGTGCGATCATTCCCAAGCTCGCAGAGACCCACAAGGTCTATGCGTTAGAATTCCAGGGCCATGGCCGCACAACCGACATCGACCGGCCCATCACCTATCCCAATCTGGCAGACGACGTGGCGGCCTTCATGGATGCTGTAAGCCTGGGAAAGGCGGACGTGTTCGGATATTCCATGGGTGCTGGCGCCGGACTGCAACTAGCCATCCGCCACCCTGAAAAAGTGAACAAGCTCATTGCTGCTTCCGTCGCCTATGATGCTCAAGGTTGGCAACCGGAGTTCAAGGCCTTTATCCCGAAGATGACTGTGGAAATGATCGTCAAATTGCCGTTTGCTGAGGAGTATCGCAAGCTCGCCCCTGATCCCGAAGGATTCCCTGCGCTGGTCAAGAAGCTGATAGCGCTCGAGCACGAGCCGATGGCATGGGAGAAAGACGTAAGGGCAATGAGGACGCCAGTGCTGATCATCAGCGGCGATGCCGATGTTGCCACCCTTGAGCATTCGGTCGCGATGTTCCGGCTGCTTGGCGGTGGCGTTATGGGCGATATGGGCAAGCCGTTGCCGCCTTCGCGCCTCGCGGTATTGCCGGCGACGTCGCACACCGCCGTCATCGGCCAGTCCGATCTGCTGCATGCCTTCATAGAGCCTTTCCTCAAGGGCGCCACGCCCAAGGGAATGTTCGAGTAGGCTCTACCGGCGACAGACGCTTCCAGCCGCCTGTCAACCCTTGAGAGCCAGATATTGCTCCCACGTGAAGCAATCGACCTGGATGGCGGCATCCTGCATTTTGGCCGCTATTTTTATGCTTTGCGCTTCATCGATCGTGATCAAGCCTTGTCCGAGCGCCTGATCGGCCACGCCAATGAGGGCTTCGGGTTCCAGCAGCTTCTTGGCGATCGTGTCCTTGGCTTTCCGTTGTGCATCGCGTGCCGCCAATACGGCGTTCAGCGCTGCCTCCAGGCGTCCCAGGCCGGCTTCCATTCCATCCGCAACGAATATGTCGCCGGTGAGACGCACCCGCATGTCATTGCCATCGAGCATGCCCCGGGCCAGTTTTGATCCGAGATAGTCACGCGGAGGTCGCATGTGGGCGCCGAAGGGAAACACCAGAGCGCGAAGCGTCGTGGCTGCCACCCGGTTGGGCAAATTGTCGAGCACTCCGACGAGCGCTTCCTGTATCTTCCACAGCGCCAGATCACAGGACCATTGCAGGAGTGCCAACTCGTCTGCTCGCTGTCCCGTATCATGAAATCTCTTGATTGCGCTCGATGCGAGATACATCCATGCCAGCGCATCCGCCAGCCGGCCGCTGATCTTTTCCTGGCGCTTGAAGGAACTGCCCAGCGTCGCAAGCACACCCTCGGCTATCACGGCAAAAGCGGCACTGAAGCGCGTCACTCGGCGGCAGAATTTGTCCATTTGGTGGTGACCAGACAGGGTTGCAGGCCAAACGCCGCAGATGGCAAGCCAGAAGCAACGCAGGGCATTGCCGGATGCAAAAGCCAAATGATTGAAGATCAGCCTATCGAATTGAACAAGATCATTCTGCTCGAGCGCGCGAATCTCTCTCTGAATGAACGGGTGGCACCGAACCGCTCCCTGGCCGAAGATGATGAGCGAACGCGTCAGGATGTTGGCCCCCTCGACCGTTATTGCGATGGGCGCCGCCACATAGATTCGGGAAAGAAGATTGAGCGGTCCCCGACAAATACCGGCGCCCGCCACAATATCCATGGCGTCTGCGACGCGGGCTCGCATGCCGTCCGTGAGATATGCCTTGACGATGGCAGAAATGACCGCG
>DATBMX010000415.1:0-20177 GCA_036554625.1 Aestuariivirgaceae bacterium | reverse complement strand
TGGGACCGACAGCATGCTTTCATTGTGCACCACATACTCGAACGGTTCCGTTCGCAACGCTGCCAGTGCCGCGGCGGGAACAAACTTCGAGAGTGTGGTTTCGAAATTCTGCGCGCCATCCAGCATGACCTTTGCCGTACGAAAACTGAAGTCGGCGGCATAGACGAAGCCGCGATGAATCTTGCCCTCGTTTATGAGGCTTGCTTCGGTGAGCGCTTCCTCGTTTCTCTCAAACAGCACGACTTGCTGGCCGCGACTGGCAAGCTCAAGCGCCGTCAAACTGCCTAAAATCCCAGCACCCAATACAGCAATTGCCATTGGCGTTTCGATACCGCATCCCGGTTGAAGCCGCCGGAGACCTCGCCTGTGCCCCCGTTTAGCGGCCCAGTCAACTGCCTGCAGAATCACCTGGGCGTGTGAGCCCCGCATTGTTGGGAGCCAGGAAGGGCCGCGAAACAGGCTTGCCGACACCAGTTCTTAAGCTCTTGGATCGATGCTCATCCTGCGGACCGGAGAGCAAAGCCGCGGCAACGCTATGGTTCGAGCTTGCCGACAAAAACCCTTTGCGCGGAACGGCGCAAAGCTTCATGGACAGGCTCGACGACCGTCGAGCCCGCGCCATGCTCTTCCTCGGCACCAGCCGCACCTACTACAACCACATGCCAGAAATGGTCCGCAAGCTCGCCGACTCGGCAGGCGCGGATCATAAATACCAGATCACGATGCGGGCCCTTCCTGGAGCGTCGTTGAAAATCCTGTGGGAGGACACGGAAGTGCAGCGCCTGCTTGACGAAGAACAATGGAACGACGTGATCATCCTCGGCGATGGGCCCGCGCACGTGAGCGACGTAAAACTTGCGGATTTCAAGCTCTACGGAAGGCGACTTATCCGCAAGGCTCAGAGACGCGGAGCCAAGCCGGCGCTGATCGTGAACTGGAACTACGGCCCCGAACAGGCGGCACGGATCAGGAAAGCAATGGCTGGCGGACCTGGCGTCGCTGTTCTTTGCAAGGAAGCAGAACAGTAGCGTGGCGCTTCATCGCAGCTCGGTGGCAAGAACTGTTGCCAAATTAAATCCCTTATGAACTGGTGGAGCCAGGCGGAATCGAACCGCCGACCTCTTGAATGCCATTCAAGCGCTCTCCCAACTGAGCTATGACCCCAATCGATGTTCTTGCGTTGCGCGGGCAGGCCTTTGGGCGGTGATAGGCCTGATGGTCCGGCGGGGCGGACCATAGAAGGCCTATATCCAACAATCAAGGGCGAACGGCCCCTAGCTTTCCTCTTCCGTGGCGTCGCCCGGTCCGCCGATGATATCGGGAACGGCGGCTTCGTCCTCTTCCTCGGCCTCGAGGAACACATCGTCCTCCTCGCCCTCGACGGGAACCTCTTCGCCCAGATCGACATCCTCGATGGCTGCCGTTTCGTCCTCGCCCTGGGGCTCTGCCTCCTCGAGGCTCACGAGCTCGACGTCGGGCGCAGGCTCGACCTCAGGCTCGATGACGGGCCTCGGCTTGGGGGGCGCATGCGCGGAGGAATCCCCCTTGGAGGGAAGGAGAACCTCGGCGACGAAGCTCGCGCCGCATTTGGGACAGGTGATCGGATTCTTCATCAGATCGTAGAAGCGCGCGGTGCAAGAGGGGCACGTGCGCTTGGTGCCGAGTTCAGCTTTGACCACGGTAAAAGCCCTTTGAATTTGCCTTGATTGGCTTCCCCCCTGCCACAGGCCGGTTCAGCTGTCAAAACGAAAAGCTTCCTCAGGATCAAAGCTCTATGATAGGAGACACCCCGCACTCACCTTAAGCCCCGGATCTTCCTTGCACCGGCCGCATCTCCAACCGCTCGTCGCCCAAGAATCACGCTCGCTTCGCGGCCGCGTCAGGGTGCCGGGCGACAAGTCCATCTCTCACCGCGCGCTGATGTTCGGGGCCGTCGCCATCGGCGAGACGAACATCAATGGATTGCTCGAGGCGGAAGACGTGCTCAACACGGCAGAGGCGATGCGCAAGCTCGGCGCCAAAGTCACGCGCGATGAAAGCGGCTGGCGCGTCTGCGGCGTCGGCGTGGGCGGTTTCGCCCAACCGCGCGGCAATCTTGATTTCGGCAACTCGGGAACGGGCGGGCGGCTGGCAATGGGGCTTATCGCCTCAAGCCCCATCTCCGCCCGGCTCATCGGCGATGAGTCGCTGTCCCGACGCCCCATGGGGCGGGTGATCACGCCATTGAGCAAGATCGGCGCGCGTTTCGAGCCTTCCCAAGGCGAGCGGCTGCCGCTCGTCATGCACGGCACGCGCGATGCCGTTCCCATCGTCTATGAGCTGCCGGTGGCTTCGGCGCAGGTGAAATCGGCCGTGCTGCTTGCAGCCCTGAATGTGCCGGGCCGCACCACGGTGATCGAGCCCGTGGCGACGCGCGATCACACGGAACGGATGCTCTCGGCCTTCGGCGCCAAGATTAGCATCGGAAGCGACGCGGGCAAGCGGCACATCGCCATCACCGGCCAGCAGGAGCTGACGGCCCGGACCATCGCCGTACCGGGCGATCCGAGCTCGGCGGCCTTCGCGCTCGTCGCCGCACTCGTCACGCGGGACTCGGAAGTGACCATCGAAAATCTCCTGCTCAACCCGACGCGCATGGGTCTCATCCAGACGCTGATCGAAATGGGCGGCGACATCACCATCGCCAACAGGCAAGAGGCGCAGGGCGAGACCGTGGGCGACGTGACGGCGCGGTCGAGCCGGCTCAAGGCCGTGACTGTTCCCAAGGACCGTGCGCCTTCGATGATCGATGAATATCCCGTGCTCGCGATCGCGGCGGCTTTCGCAGAAGGGGAAACGCGCATGGAAGGGCTCGAGGAGCTGAGAGTGAAGGAAAGCGACCGGCTGGCCGCGGTGCAAGCCGGGCTCGTCGTGAATGGCGTGCAGACCGCTTCGGGCCGAGATTGGCTCAGCGTCACGGGTGGAACACCCGCGGGGGGCGGAAAGGTCGAAACGCATCTCGACCACCGTATCGCCATGTCCTTCCTAATCATGGGGCTAGCGGCGAAGGAGCCCGTCGTCGTCGATGACGGGCGGATGATCGCCACGAGCTTCCCCGACTTCCAGCGGCTGATGACCGGACTTGGCGGTTCGATCGCCGCCGTCGAGGCAGGCGCGTGATCATTGCCGTCGATGGGCCCGCCGCCTCGGGCAAGGGCACGCTGGCGCGCAAGCTCGCGCAATATCTGGGACTTGCCTATCTCGACACCGGCGCCATCTATCGCACCATCGCCCTCATTGCGCTCGAAAGAGGAGGCGATCCTGCAAACGAGGGCGACGCGGTGAAAGCCGCCAAGCGCTACAGGCCGCAGATCTATGCCGACGCTGCGCTGAGAACAGAGGAGGTGAGCAGGGCCGCTTCCATCGTGGCGGCGCATGCGCCGGTGAGAGCCGAGGTGATCGGCATCCAGCGGAAGGTGGCGCATACGCCACCGGGAGCGGTTCTCGACGGGCGCGACATCGGCACGGTCGTCTGCCCGGAGGCGGACCTCAAATTCTTCGTCACCGCCTCGCCGCAGGAGCGGGCGCGGCGGCGGCTGAAGGAAATCGAAACACGGGGCGAAACAGCAGATTATGACGGTATTCTCGCCGAGATCGTCAGGCGCGACGAGCGCGACCGAACACGGCCCGTGGCGCCGCTCAAACCCGCAGCCGATGCGCACTTGCTCGACACCACGTCTTTGGATATAGAGGCCACATTCCAGGCAGCCCGGCGCATCGTCGACGGGCGTTAACCGGGGCCGCTTCTGCGCAAGGAAGTCGTGCCCTTCATCGTTTCCGGAGTAGGGTTACGCTGCCGCAAGCCTGGGTCGGAACGGCTCTCCCATTCTGGAAAGCACGCTTGACCCCTGGGCTTGGACGCCTTCATGCCTCAGGGAGGATCCGCGGAAATCACGCCCGCGGGCCAAGTTTGATCAATTTCGAGGACCTGATGGCTGAAGCCAGCTCGCTCAATCCCTCCCGGGAAGATTTCGCCGCCCTTCTGGAACAATCCTTTACCGCTTCGGGCATCGCCGAGGGTTCGGTGGTGAAGGGAAAGGTGGTGCAGCTGGAAAACGACTTCGCCGTCATCGACGTGGGCCTCAAGATGGAGGGGCGCGTTCCGCTCAAGGAGTTCTCCCAGCCGGGCCGCGAACAGCGGCTGAAGGTCGGCGACGAGGTGGAGGTTTATCTCGAGCGCATTGAGAACGCCATGGGCGAGGCGGTGCTGTCGCGGGAAAAGGCGCGCCGGGAAGAAGCATGGACACGGCTCGAGGAGTCCTACGCCAAGAACGAGCGCGTCGACGGAGTGATCTTCGGGCGAGTCAAGGGCGGCTTCACGGTCGATCTCGGCGGAGCGGTGGCGTTTCTGCCCGGCAGCCAGGTCGATGTGCGGCCTATCCGCGACGTGGGGCCGCTCATGAACATCACCCAGCCTTTCCAGATTCTGAAGATGGACCGCCGACGCGGCAATATCGTCGTGTCGCGGCGCGCCATCATGGAGGAAACGCGCGCCGAGCAGCGTTCGGAGATCGTGCAGAATCTGGCCGAGGGCCAGGTGGTGGACGGCATCGTCAAGAACATCACAGATTACGGCGCCTTCGTCGATCTCGGCGGCATTGACGGCCTTCTGCACGTGACGGACATTTCGTGGAAACGCGTCAATCATCCTTCCGACGTGCTGACGGTCGGGCAAAGCGTGAAGGTGCAGATCATCAAGATCAATCCGGAAACGCAGCGCATCAGCCTCGGCATGAAGCAGCTCGACAAGGATCCCTGGGAAGGGGTTGCGGCCAAGTATCCGGTCGGCGCGCAGGTCAAGGGCCGCGTCACCAACATCACCGACTACGGCGCATTCGTCGAGCTCGAAGAAGGCATCGAAGGGCTCGTGCATGTGTCGGAGCTCAGCTGGACCAAGAAGAACGTGCATCCAGGCAAGATCCTGTCGACCTCGGAAGAGATCACGGTGCAGGTCCTCGAAGTCGACCCGTCCAAGCGGCGCATTTCGCTCGGGCTCAAACAGACCCAGGCCAACCCATGGGAGGCGTTTGCCGCAAAGCATCCGGCGGGCTCCGTGGTCGAAGGAGAGGTCAAGAACATCACCGAATTCGGCCTGTTCATAGGGCTCGACGGCGACGTCGACGGCATGGTCCATCTCTCCGACCTCGACTGGAAGCGGCCTGGCGAAGAGGTCATCAAGGAGTACAAGAAGGGCGATGTGGTGAAGGCCCAGGTGCTCGACGTCGATCTAGAGAAGGAGCGGATCAGCCTCGGCATCAAGCAGCTCGCCAGCAGCCCGATGGAAAAGATCCAAACGGCAGGAATCAAGAGGGGCGACACGGTGACCTGCGAAGTGGTCAAGGTCGAAGAGAACGGCGTCGAGGTGAAGATCGCCGGTTCCGACGCAACGGCGTTCATCCGCCGCTCCGATCTTGCCCGCGACCGTTCCGAGCAGAGGCCGGAGCGTTTTGCGGTGGGCGAGAAAGTCGACGCCAAGGTGACGCAGATCGAGCCGAAGAGCCAGAAGATCTCTGTATCGATCAAGGCGCTCGAAATCGCCGAAGAGAAAGAGGCGGTGGCGCAATATGGTTCCTCCGACTCCGGCGCCTCGCTCGGCGACATTCTGGGCGCTGCGCTGAGCAAGGCGAAGAAGGAAAGCAAGGAATCGGAGTGAAATCTGAACCTCGCCCGAGGCGGGCATGAGTTTCGAAGCCGATCAGATCGTCGCAAGGCGGCGCCTCAGGCGGCAGCTGTCGTTCTGGCGGGCGGGAGCCATCCTTCTCGCTCTCGCCACGGCGCTCGTGCTCATGACGCGCGGCAGCGAGGACGGGCCGTTTTCGAAACTGTCGGATCACGTGGCGCGGGTGCGCGTGGAGGGCTTCATCTCGGGCGACAATGAGACGCTCAAGATGTTCAAGACGCTGTCGGACAGCAACCGGGTCAAGGCGCTCATCCTGCACATCGATTCGCCTGGCGGCTCAACGGTTGGAGCGGAGGCGCTGTTCGAGGCCGTGCGCAAGGTGGCAGAGAAAAAGCCCGTTGTGGCGGTCATGGATTCCATGGCGGCGTCGGGCGGATATGCAACAGCCGTCGCCGCCGATCACATCGTGGCGCGTGGCAATACGATCACCGGCTCGATCGGCGTGATCTTCCAATGGCCCGACGTGTCGCAGCTCCTCAATTCGATCGGCGTCAAGGTCGAGGAGCTGAAATCGGGAGAACTCAAGGCGGAGCCCAGCCCCTTCAAGCCCGCATCGGAACATACCAAGGCGGTGGCGATGCAGATGATCCGCGACTCGTTCAACTGGTTCGTAACGCTGGTGGCCGAGCGGCGGAAGCTGCCGGTCGAACGCGTGCGGCTGCTCGCCGACGGGCGCGTCTACACCGGCCGGCAGGCGCTTCAGGAGAAGCTGGTCGATGCGATCGGGGGCGAGGAAGCGGCGATCGAGTGGCTCGCCAAGACGCGCAACATCCCGGAAGGAATGCAGATCATCGACTGGAAGGCGGATGAGGGTTTCGGCCCTTCGGGGTTGGGATTCTCCGCCTTCAAGGCCCTTTTGCGTCTCTTTGGATTGGAGGCCGCGGCGCGAGGTCTCGACCGGTTCGCCGCCCCTGCCCAGCTTGACGGTCTATTGTCGGTTTGGCACCCTGAAGTTCCCTAGCAGGCCTGCCGGCGCGAGGCCGCCCCGGGCCATGCTTCGGCTGAAAGGGGCTGGCATGATCAAATCGGAATTAATTCAAAAGATCGCTCAAGCCAATCCGCACCTCTATCACCGTGACGTGGAGCGCATCATCAACACGGTGCTCAATGAGGTGATCAAGGCCTTGAGCGACGGAGACCGTGTGGAGCTCAGGGGCTTCGGCGCCTTCTCGGTGAAGGAGCGAGAGGCGCGCGTGGGGCGCAATCCGCGGACGGGAACATCGGTTGCCGTCCATGCAAAGCGGGTGCCCTTCTTCAAGACGGGCAAGGAGCTGCGCGAGCGCCTCAACCAGGGCCAGGCGCAAGGTTCGTGAAGAGACTGCTCGGCTGGATTTTTGGACTGCCCGCGGCAATACTGCTCATCGGCTTCGCGGTCGCCAATCGCAGATGGGTGGATGTCTCCCTCGATCCCTTCGATCAGAATAATCCGGCGCTCTATCTCCACCTGCCGCTGTGGCTGGTGCTCGTCCTGGGCATGTTCGTCGGACTGGTCACCGGCTGGATAGCGGCGTGGATCAATCAGGGGCGCTGGCGGCGCCATGCGCGGCAGGTCCGTCACGACAATGAGCGCCTGAGAATGGAGATGTCGCAGCTCAGGGCCGAGATCGAAGAGCGGGACACGGCGGGCGTCAAGCAGGACGCCAATCTGATCGGCACGATTTGATTGACGACGGTAAGGTACTCAGACCGTCTCGAATAGACCGTGAATTCGCGACTGAACGTTCCTGGCAGCAGACACAGGGTCTTCGGCATTGCGTATGGGACGCCCCACGACGATGTAGTCGGCGCCTTTCAAGAATGCCTCTTCTACATTGACTGTCCGTTTCTGGTCATCGGTGTTGCTAACAGGCCTGATTCCTGGGACGACAATCAGGAAGCTGTCCCCGAGTTCGCTGCGAAGCGCTTCGGCCTCAAGTCCGGAGGAAACGACACCGTCACATCCAATATCAAGGGCGCGTCTTGCCCTGGACAATACCAGCGTTCTTACATCCACCTCAAACCCAAGGTCTCTCAGGTCTGCATCATCAAGGCTGGTCAAAACCGTTACGGCGAGTATTTTGGTGCCATTTTTTTGCTCGCAGGCAGCACGCAGGATTTCATCATTGCCATGGACCGTCGCAAAAGTGGCGTTCCTGCCTCGAAGTTGCTTCACGGCCGATCTGACCGTTTGGGGAACATCGAAGAATTTGAGATCAACAAAAACCTTCTTGTCTCGATCCGTCAACCACTTCAGTAGATCGAAATAGCCCCCCGCCATGAAAAGCTCCAATCCGAGCTTGTAAAAGCGCACATCCTCACCAAGCAGGTTAACCAAGGTCTTCGCTTCTTCCACATTGGGGATATCAAGTGCAAGTATGAGTCGTTCCGATGCGGGGATAGGCTTCTTCGACAGCCCTCTGCTGCCATTGGTGTGCTGACTGGTATTCGCCTGTAGGTTCATGGTATGTGCGGCCCTCTGCGGGGCCCTTCCGCTAACGACAATTCATAACAAAAGCAACAGGCGCTGGGAATCGGGAGGAACCAGGCGATTTGCACATAATCAGTGCCAGATACTAGAATACCCACAGATTTCTTTGACGAACAAAACTGATGCCCATTGAAGTGAAAATCTGCGGCCTGTCGACGGAAGAGACGGTGCGTGGCGCGATCACAGCGGGCGCCGATTACATCGGGCTCGTCTTCTATCCGGCGAGCCCCCGTCATGTGAGCCTCGAGCAAGCCGAGCGGCTGGCGCGGACGGCGCGCGGCCGCGCCAAGATCGTAGCGCTCGTCGTCGATGCCTCCGAGGCGGCAGTCAAGGACATCGCGCGGCGCGTGCGCCCTGACTATTTTCAAGCGCACGGCAGGGAAGATGCGAGGAAGGTGGAGGCGATCCGGGCGACGACCGGCGTGCCGGTGATCAAGGCGGTCAAGGTGCAAGACACGCCCGACCTCGCCCAGGCGGAGACATTCGAGACCATTGCCGAGATGGTGCTGTTCGACGCCAAGGCGCCATCTGGCGTCGCCAATGTACTGCCCGGCGGCAATGGCATGGCCTTCGACTGGAGCATTCTCGCGCGGCGTCCTGGCCGCAAGCGTTTCATGCTGTCCGGCGGGCTCACCGCCGATAATGTCATGGAGGCGATCAGGATTTCGGGCGCGCCCATCGTGGACGTATCCACGGGCGTTGAAAGAGCACCCGGCGCCAAAGACTTAGGACTGATCCGCTCCTTTATCGACGCAGCGAAAAAGGACCGCTGAGGGTCAAGGCTTGCCTCCCCGTTCGGGGGAATATAGTGCAGTCTGGGCCGGGTTGCTCTAGAACCCTGGCCAACTGAACGAGGATAAAGGCTCCGTTGAACATCAACTCGCCAAATTCCTACCGCACCGGCCCGGACGAGCGGGGATTCTTCGGATTGCACGGAGGACGGTTCGTCGCGGAAACGCTGATGCCGCTGATCCTGGAGCTCGAAGCTGCATACAAGGCCGCCAAGACCGATGCGTCGTTCCAGGAGGAGCTTAGGCATTTCCTTGCCCATTATGTCGGCCGGCCGAGCCCGCTCTATTACGCCGAGCGACTGACGCAGCACCTCGGCGGCGCCAAGATCTACTTCAAGCGCGATGAACTCAATCACACGGGTGCGCACAAGATCAACAATGTGATGGGACAAATCCTGCTCGCCAGGCGCATGGGAAAATCGCGCATCATCGCCGAGACCGGCGCCGGCCAGCATGGGGTGGCAACGGCAACGGCCTGCGCGCGCTTCGGCCTCACATGCGTCGTCTACATGGGCGAGGTGGATATCGAGCGGCAGAAGCCCAATGTGTTTCGCATGAAGCTTCTAGGCGCGGAGGTGATACCGGCACGATCGGGCTCGCGCACGCTCAAGGATGCGCTCAACGAAGCCTTGCGCGACTGGGTGGCCAATGTGGAGGACACGTTCTACTGCATCGGCACGGTGGCCGGCCCACACCCCTATCCGGAAATGGTGCGCGACTTTCAATCGGTGATCGGGAACGAAACGCGCGAGCAGATGATCGAGCGCGAGGGGCGGAAGCCCGACACGCTGGTCGCCGCCATCGGCGGGGGCTCCAACGCCATGGGGCTGTTTCACCCATTTCTCGACGAGCCAGACATCGAAATCTATGGCGTCGAAGCAGCTGGCAAGGGCCTCAACAGCGGCTTGCATGCGGCATCGATCAGCGGCGGGCGACCCGGCATATTGCACGGCAACCGCACCTATTTGCTCATGGACGGCGATGGGCAGATCACCGAGGCGCATTCGATCTCGGCGGGCCTCGATTATCCGGGTATCGGACCGGAGCACGCCTGGCTTCACGACGTCGGACGAGTGAACTATGTTGCGGCAACGGATGAGGAGGCGCTCGAAGCATTTCAGCTCTGCTGCCGGCTTGAGGGAATCATTCCGGCGCTGGAGCCTGCTCATGCGCTCGCCCATGTCATGAAGCTGGCGCCGATGAGACCCAAGAATCATCTCCTCGTGATGAACATGTGCGGGCGGGGAGACAAGGACATCTTTACCGTGGCGGAGCATCTGGGAGTAACGCTCTAAGATGACGCGCATCGAGACCGCTTTTGCCGCGCTAAAAAAGGAAGGCCGTGCCGGGCTCGTGACCTTCGTCACGGCGGGCGATCCCGACCTCGCGACCTCGGCGGAAATCCTTTCGGGCCTGCCGGGAGCGGGCGCGGACCTCATCGAAATCGGCATGCCCTTCACCGATCCCATGGCCGACGGGCCGGCGATCCAGGCTTCGTCGCTGCGCGCGCTCAGGAGCGGACACAGCATGCAGCGCACGCTCAAGCTCGTCGGCGATTTCCGGTCGCGAAACGCGCAGACGCCGCTCGTGCTCATGGGCTATTTCAATCCGATCTACATTTATGGCGTCGAGCGCTTCCTCGATGATGCGAAGCATGCGGGGGTGGACGGCCTGATCATCGTCGATCTGCCGCCCGAACATGACGATGAACTTTGCCTTCCCGCCATGCGCAAAGGCCTCAATTTCATTCGCCTGGCGACGCCCACGACACATGAGGCACGGCTTGCACGCGTGCTGGGCAACACCTCGGGTTTTGTTTACTACGTCTCGGTCCTGGGCATCACGGGAACGAAGACGCCCGACGTGGCCCAGGTCCATGCGAACGTCAGGCGCATCAAGAGCCGCACGGACCTGCCGGTCGCCGTCGGCTTCGGCGTCAAATCGGCGCGACAGGCGGAAGAGATTGCATCGAGCGCCGATGCTGTCGTCGTCGGCACGGCTCTCGTCAATGCCGTGCGCGACAGCCTGTCAGGAAAAGGAAAGGCCACGGGCAAGACGGTTACTTCGGTGCTCGACCTCACAGATGAACTTGCCAAGGGGGTCAAGCGTGCGGCCATGCTTCAGCCGGCGGATGGAGCGACAGCTTGAACTGGATCAGAAACTTCATCCGGCCGAAAATCCGCAGCTTCCTCGGCGCCAAGAAGGAAGTGCCGGAGACCATGTGGGTCAAATGCCCAGAGAGCGGCCAGATGGTGTTCTACCGCGATCTCGAGGCAAATCAGTTCGTCATCCCAAGCTCGGGATATCACATGCGCATGCCGCCCGAGGCGCGGCTCAAGCTCCTGTTCGACGGCGGCGAGTTCGAGTCCATCGAGATGCCTGAGGTGGCCGTCGATCCCTTGGGTTTTCGCGACGAGCGCAAGTATGTGGACCGACTCAGGGAAGCCCGCCAGAAGAACAACAGCGACGACGCGGTGCGCGCCGGCGTGGGCAAGCTCGACGGACAGACCGTTGTCGCTGCCGTCCAGGACTTCGCCTTCATGGGCGGCTCGCTCGGCATGGCGGCAGGCGAAGCCATCATCACCTCGATGCGCCGGGCGGCGGAAGAGCAAGCGCCTTATGTGCTGTTCGCCGCATCCGGCGGGGCGCGCATGCAGGAAGGCATCCTGTCGCTGATGCAGTTGCCGCGCACGACTGCGGCCGTGCAAGATCTGCGCGAGGCAAAGCTGCCCTTTGTCGTGGTGCTGACCAATCCTACGACAGGCGGGGTCACGGCTTCCTATGCCATGCTCGGCGATGTGCATATCGCCGAACCCGGCGCCCTCATCGGCTTTGCGGGACCGCGCGTCATCGAGCAAACGATAAGGGAGAAACTGCCGGAGGGTTTTCAACGGGCGGAATATCTCAAAGAGCACGGGATGGTCGATGCGGTGGTGCACCGTCATGAGCTGCGGCAGGTGCTGTCACGGCTCATCAGCATATTGATGAAGGCCCCAGCCATCATCGAGGCTGGCACATCGCTCACCATCATCGAGCCCTCCGAACTGCCGATCGCGGCGGATTGAGCGACACAGACAGGCCATCCATGGCGGCGAGCGATGCCATTCTCACGCGGCTTCTTGCGCTGCACCCGAAGATCATCGACCTGTCGCTCGACCGCGTGCAGCGACTGCTCGGGAGGCTCGGCAATCCGGAGCGCCGGCTGCCGCCGGTCATTCATGTCGCAGGCACCAATGGCAAGGGGTCGACCTGTGCCTATCTTCTGGCGCAGATCGAGGCGGCGCAACTCAAGGCGCATGCCTATACCTCGCCGCATCTCGTGCGCTTTCACGAACGCATCCGCCTGGCGCAGACGCCGGGACATAGTTGCTTCATAGAAGAGACGCAGCTCATGGCGCTGCTCGAGGAATGCGAGGCGGCGAATGACGGTGCGCCCATTACGTTCTTCGAGATCACCACGGCCGCCGCGTTTCTGGCCTTTTCACGACAGCCCGCCGACTACCTGGTGCTGGAGGTAGGGCTCGGCGGCAGGCTCGATGCCACAAATGTCATCGAGCGCCCGTCGGTCAGCGTCATCACCATGATCGACTATGACCACCAGCATTATCTTGGAGACAGCCTGACGCTGATCGCGCGGGAAAAGGCGGGCATCCTCAGGCCGGGCGTACCCGGCGTGGTGGGCAGGCAGAATGAGGAGGCTCTTAGAGAGATCGAACGCCGAGCCGATGAAGCGCGCTCAGCCCTGCACATCCAGGGCCGCGACTGGCTGTGTTTCGAGCAAAGCGGACGGCTGGTGTTCCAGGACGAGAGCGGCCTGAGCGATCTGCCGCTGCCGCGGCTCAAGGGCGCTTTCCAGATCGACAATGCCGGCAATGCGGTCGCCGCTCTCAGATGCCTCAAGGACGCACGCATCCAGGACCGGCACATCGCGGAAGGCCTGAAACGGGCAAAATGGCCTGCGCGGATGCAGAGGCTGGGCCCGGGGGCACTCACGGATAGGCTCGCCCCTCAAAGCGAACTTTGGCTCGACGGCGGACACAATGCCGCGGCCGGGCATGCCGTCGCACAGGCAATGGCGCAGCTCGAGGAACGCGCGCCCAAGCCGCTCGTCCTCATTCTGGGCATGCTCCGAAGCAAGGACGCGGCCGCCTATGTTCGCCATTTCAAAGGATTGGCGCAGAAGGTGGTTACCCTGGCCATCCCCGGCGAACCCAACGCCTATGGGGCCGAGGAACTGGCCATGATCGTGCGCGGCGAAGACTTAAGCGCCGAGCCGGCACGCTCGCTCGCGGAAGCCATTTGCGGGGCGGCGGGAAACTCGGCTCCGCAGCGCGTCCTCATCGCAGGATCGCTCTATCTCGCCGGCCATGTTCTGGCACAGCAGGAGGGGCTTCCCATGTCAGCGGTGTCAGGCTCAGCGCGGTAGGATCACAGGGAGCGGTTGATCCATTCGACGAGCTTGCTCTTGGGCGCCGCGCCGACCTGGGTGGAGGCGACCTGCCCGTTCTTGAACAGCATGAGTGTGGGAATGCCGCGCACGCCGTAGCGCGACGGGATCGACGGGTTTTCATCAATATTGAGCTTAACGACCTTCAGCTTGCCGTTCATCTCATTGGCGATCTCGTCGAGAGCGGGCGCGATCATGCGACAGGGACCACACCATTCCGCCCAGAAGTCGACGACGACCGGGCCATCGGCCTTCAAAACATCGGCTTCGAAACTCTGGTCGGAAACCTTGTGGGTGGCCATACTCATGCTCCTTTGTGCAGAGGCTTGTTTGCTATGAGGGTTGCCGAGAAGGTAGGTGCCCCCATGGCCTGGGTCAAGGCAGGCATCGGACTACGACACGTTCTTGTGAGAAGCCTCGTGCAGATGGCTCTCCATCAACGCTTCGGGCAACTCCATGAGCTTCGGACCCTCGGTCCACAGGAGCCCGGCGCGCACCGGCAGGCCGGGGTAGAGCTGCAGCATCGCGCGGCGATAGAGCGCAAGCTGCCGGATATAGGAAGGGTCGACGGATTCGAGCCGATCGGGGGCAGGACGGTTCGACTTGAAGTCGAGGATAAGGATTTGGTCGGGCCCGGTGATCAGCCTGTCTATGCGGCCGTCGATGGCAATGCTCGTGCCGGGCCCAAGCTCCACGCGCGCCACGATCGGCACCTCAGCGAGGCTGCCTTCTGCGAAGACGGGAGCGAAGATCTCATGATCGAGAAGGCCGAAGACGGTGCGCAATATCTCCTGCTGCTCGTCCTGCGCAAGGCCATGGCCCCTGAGCGCCAGATAGATGCCTGCACGTTCGCGGCGCAGCGGTTTTGGCAGAGCGGCGAGTGATTGCAGAAGACGGTGAATGAGAGCGCCTCGCTTGAGGCCTGTGTTTGATTCGCAAGTCAGAGGCGAGCGAACGCGCTCCGCCTCCTGGCGGCGATCAAGCGCGGCGGCGCGCGAGGGCGCAAGCCAAGAGGGAGAGCGAGGTTCAGGCGATGCCGGCGCTTTGGCCCAGGCCGGAAGCGGCCCTGGCGGCTCAATTTGCTGCTGCTCCCGCGCCTCGGGCGGGGGCACCTGCTGCTCATGCTCATGGCGCCAGACGGAACGACCGTCGGGGCCGGGCAGCTCGCGGCCGAGATTTCTGCCGCGCAGCGCCGTGTCGATGCGACGATACCAGCAATCCTCATTGAGCTCGCGGGTCGATGACCCGCAGACATAGAGACGGTCGGCGGCACGAGTCATGGCGACATAGAGGAGCCGCCCGTGCTCTTCCAATTGCTCCGCCTGATATGCATCGCGCAGCGCTTCGATCTTGAGCGGATCGCGGTCGAGCTTCACCCGCCATAGGGGAACCTCGATCTCCCGGCCAGCGATGGTGATCGGAGGGAAGAAGATCTTCGGGTGCTTGCCAAGTTCGGGCGTGCCGCAAGTGTCGGGAAGGATGACGACGTTCGATTCCAGGCCCTTTGCACCGTGGACGGTCATGACGCGAATTTCGCCCGCGCCAATATCCATGTCGCGCTTGATGAAGGCGCCCTGGGTGGCGATCCAATTGAGAAAGCCCGTTAGGGATGCGGGATATTCGCGATCATGATCGAGGCAGCGGGACAGGAACTCACCCACGGGCTCAATCGCCTCCTGGCCCAGACGTGCAGCGATGCGCACTAGACCGCCGTGATCGTTGAGGACGGTCGAGAAAAATTCGAAGGGCGGCTTGTCCGACGCCGCGCGCCGCCAAGCGCTCAGCCGCCCCAATGCCTTGCTGAAAGGCAAGCCGTCGCGCACGGCCTGCTCGAGCCGATGCCAGAGCGATGTCTTGCCACGGCCATGCGCAAGGCGAAGGAGATCGTCGTCATCGATATTCTCGCCATCGTCGCGTTCGATGAGCGGGCTCTTCAGCACGCAGGCGAGCATCTGATCGTCTTCGGCGAGGAGAGCGAAGTGGCCGAGGGCGATCAAATCCATGACGGCAAGATGGGTGGTGAGCTCCAGCCGGTCGGCACCGGCAACGGGAAGATTCTCGATCTTGAGGGCGCGCACGATCTCGTCCATGAGCGTCGTGCGGGTGCGCACGAGAATAAGAATATCGGAAGGCTCGATTGGACGGCCACGACCAGGCAGGATCTCCTTGTCATCGAACCATTGGCGAATGCGGCGCGCGATGCGGCGGGCAAGCAGGCGGCGTGGCGCCTCGGCCGGAGCATAGTCCAAGGGCGGCAACCAGGGATCGCGGGCGGGAATATCCTCACCCAGCTCCACAGGCCAGATCTCGACGAGACCCGCCGCGCCGAGCCGCCAGGGTTCGTGGATTTCCTCCGGGAACACGGCATCCACCGCCTGGAGCACGGCCTTAGTCGAGCGGAAGGACACGGTAAGCGGAACTTTCTCGAGCTTCGAGCCGGCCGCGGCAATGCGACCGGCGAAGTAATCGCGCATGGCGCGGAAGAAGCGCGGGTCAGCTCCCTGGAAGCCGAAGATCGACTGCTTCTCGTCACCGACGGCGAAGATGGTACGCACGGCTTCGCCTCTCGCCCCGGCACCGGCAAAGAAATCCTCAGTCAGGCTCTCGATGATCTTCCACTGCTCGGGGCTCGTATCCTGCGCCTCGTCGATGAGGATGTGATCGATGCCGGCATCGAGCTTGTAGAGAACCCATCCCCGCTGGGCGGGATTGGCGAAAAGACCGAGAGATTTGAAGATCAGATCGTCATAGTCATAGGAGCCGAGGGCCCGCTTGGCGCGTTCGTAATTGCCGATGATCTTGCCGCCGAGATGAAGGAGAGCGGCGCTTGCCTCGACGAGCGTGGCTGCGCGATGACGGTCGATGAGAGTGTCGAGGCGCCGCATTTCCGCTTCGAGGAAGCGAGCCAGGGGAAGATCGGTTCTGGCGAGCGCAGCGGGCGGAAAATTCTTCCGGCAGTCACCTTCCTTGGTGAGGTATATCTCCTTGAGCACGGAGAAAACGCGGTCGGGCACCCCTTCGACAAGCAAGGCCTGCAGTGACTGGGCGAGTTTGGCGGCGCTTCCTCCCAATCGCTCCAAGGCATCAGCGGTGCGGGCATAGGCCAGCCGATCCAAGCCCGCCACCGCAGAAGCGATGACCGCGTCTGGCGTCGTGCCAGGCGCCAGATCCATGGCCGTTTCGAGCGCCGCCCTGCGCTCGCCGGGGCTTGCGAATTGGGTGACGAGATGCGGCTGCTTCAACAGCTCCTTGAGCAGTTCGTCAAAGGCCTGCGCGCCGGCATAGCGCACAACGGTGTTCAGACACTCACTGTCGAGCTCGCTCACTTCACCCGTGAGCACGAGGCGGCCGGAGGCCGAGAGAATCTCAACTGCCGTCTGCTCGCTCAGGACGCCGAACCCCGGAACAACGCCTGCCTCGACAGGAAAGCGCTGCAGCAAGCGCTCGCAGAAGGCGTGGATGGTCTGAATCTTCAGGCCGCCTGGCGCATCGAGCGCGGAGGCGAACAAGCGCCGGGCGCGGGAAAGCTTTGCTGAATCGATGTCCGACCCCGACAAGCGGCGCAATTTGAGGGTCAGCGTCTCGTCGTCGAGCGCGATCCACTCACCCAAATCGCGGAACAGGCGTTTCGACATCTCCGCCGCGGCGGCGTTGGTGAAGGTGATGCATAGGATGCGCTCGGGGAGAATTCCCTCGAGCAGCAGGCGCACGACGCGATGGACGAGAACCTGGGTCTTGCCCGCACCGGCATTGGCAGACACCCAGGCCGAGATGAAGGGGTTCGAGGCCCGGCGTTGCGGGCCGTCGGCGGAGAGGGGGCGCATCTCGCTCATGGAGCCTCGCCCGCCGCTTCGGCGCTGCCCCGCCATTCGCGCGTGCGGGCAAGATGATAGATATCGCCCGCGCTGCCGTAATTGTCATCGACGTCGAGGGCGAGATAGGGCGTGTCAGGCAAGGCGTAACCGCTCAAGAGCTTGCACAGGCCTTGATGGGCGGCGCGGGCGATCTCGGCCGGGGCGCCGTTGCCGGCTTGGCGGACCTCGCCCGGCGTCTGACCGCCCGTGAGGCGCACGAAAGTGAGCTCGGAGACTTCGCAGGCCGGGCAGCCGGAGAATGCGCCTTGCCCGAGCAGCCAGGCTTCGAGAGGCAATTGCGGAGCAAAGCCTTCTTCGACGGCCTTGAGAGAGGGCAGTTGCCCCGTCTTGTAGTCGATGATGCGCATGGTGCCGTCGCGGCGCGCATCGATGCGATCGGCGCGCGCGGTGATGATGAACTCTCTGTCGCCTATTCTGATTGCGGACGAGGCATCGATTTCGCAATGCTGGCCATGGCAGTCGCGCCGCCATCGACGCTCGTGATCGATGAACCAATGCGCGATGCGCTGGAACTGCGGCCACCAGAAGGCCTGGACCTGGGGATCGTAGAACCAGGGCGAGAAAATAGAGTGGCCGGCTGCAAGAAGCCGTTCCAACGCGTCCTCCGCCAGGATGGCGCTGGACTTGGCGAAATCATGCAGCGCCTCGTGAACGAGGCTGCCGCGGTCGGCGGCGCTCAGCCGCTTGGACAAGGGATCGAGCGGCTCAAGGCCCAGAATATTCTCGGCGAAAACGAGATAGGGATTGTTGATAAGCTTCTCGATGCGGGTGACGCTCAAGACATGCGGTCGGGCGGCGAGAGGGGGCTTGGGTCGCGGCGGAGAGGCGGTTTTCCGCGCCTCGCCGCGATCAAGCTCCACGGCCCATGCAAGCCAGGGCGAGGACCTTGGCAGAGCAGGCCGCGGCTCGCGGCCCGCGTTCAACACCGCCTCGAGCCGCGTGATCCAGCGCGAAGGAACGGTGGGCACGCCATCGATCTTGCGCGAATAGGTGATGTAAACCGCGGGCGACAGGAAGCCGTGCACGAAATCATGCGCCGAAAGGCCGATGCGGCGGTCGGGGGATGAGAGATTTACTTGCGCCTTCATCGGCCGCGACAGCCATGGATCGATCTCGGCTTCGGCGGGCCAGAGGCCGTGATTGAGACCGGCGAGAACAACGCTTTCGGAATGGAGAAGGCGCGCTTCGAGGAGGCCCATGACGGCGAGGCGCGGATGATCCTCAGTCGACGGACGAACGACATGCGCAGCAAGCTCGCCTGCCACAAGAGCGGCGTAGTCGGCTGGCGCAAGAGCCGGCGCCTCGGCCGCGTGGCCCAGGAGATCGGCAAAGAGATCGGACAAAACCTCGCCTTCCTCGCCCTGCCAGAGAAGGCTCAAGCCGCGGCCGCTCCGCGTCAAAGCCTCGGCGCATTGAAGATGCGTGCGGATGAAGGTCTCAAGCGGCGCATGACGATTCTCCGCCATGAGATCGAGGAAAGGGGTCGCGGCGGCCGAAAAACGCTCGACGAAGTCGCTGATGGCGCGCCAGTCGGCACCGGTCAGGCGGGCAAGCGAAGGGTGAAGGCGGCCGCGGGGCCGTTCGCCGTCCGTCGCCGCTCGCATGCGCTCGGCCAGGAGCGAGCGCAGGCCGAAGAGGCCCTTGGGTTCGACGGCGCCGCGCAGCAAGGCGATCTCCAGAACGCAGAGTAGCGAGGTAAATCCGGGGCGACCGGCACACAGCCGGAAGAATGGATGCTTCAGAAGCTGGGCAAATTCGAGCGGGCTGAAACGCGACAGTCCGAGATCGAGGAGCAGTCGCAGGAAGGCGCCGCCCTGCGTCTGCGAACAGGGCTCGCCTGCCAAATCGGCAAGCTCGATCGACCATCGGCGGAGTTCGGCGCGCACGCGGCGGGCCAAGCGGCGGCTCGGAGTAATCAGGCGGATGTTGCGTCCCTCAAGCTCGAGGCTGCGGCGCATGATCATCGCAATCACGCGCGCCTCCTCGCGCTGATCGGCGGCCTCGATCAGCTCGACGCCTCCCATGGCGACGCGAATGTCGTCCGATCTGTGCGCGAGGCTCGGCCACCAGAGATCGGAGGTTTCGGATGGGCGCATTATCTCGCTTGCAAGCCAAAGTCGGGCCTGAGCGGCTGGTCCGAGCTCACTGCCCGGGTAGAAGGAGACGTCCTTTCGGTCGACGCCCAGAACAGAGAGAAGCTGCTTGAAGCCATGCTGAGGATGACCAGGCTCTTCGGCGATCGACTGCCAGCTTGCCTCGTCCATGCTCAGGTCGAGGCCGGGCAGAGCGACAGCCCCCTCCTCCAAGCGCGCGATGACACGCAGAAGATTTGCGGTGGCCCTGATCGAGCCGGTGGAGCCCGCGGCGATGATCGGACCATCGGAGCCGTGTTTCTCGAAATGGGCGGCCTCGCGGCTGAGCAGCAGGCTGCGGCGCGCCGCACGGCCGATCAAACCTCTGCGCTCCAATTCCTCGGGCAGGCGCTTGCGGACGATGGCGAGGAAATCGAGCATGGCGAGCCGGTGCTCGGGAAAGTCGGCGCCCATCAGACGCTCGATCTCATCGAGGCTGATCTCTTCGGTCTCGAAACTGTCGACGAGAGCCGCCAAGGAGCGCGCCAGGGCGAAGACCTGTCCGGGAAAGCCCATGAGGGCGCGGGCCAATCCCGTCTCGGGATGGGCGTCTGCCCATTCGTTGATGAGACGCGCCAACAGGAACTGGCGCACGGCAGGAGCAATGGCCGGGGAAATGGCGGGGTCGAGCTCATCGGCATGGGAAAGGATGAAATCATGTTCATCGACATCGCCGATCGGCCTGATGCGCGGCAGAATGGCCGCATTGCCTCCCCCCAGTTCGAGGAAGATGCGGCTCAGCTCGC
>DATBMX010000407.1:0-6682 GCA_036554625.1 Aestuariivirgaceae bacterium | reverse complement strand
ATCTTCACCTTCTCGCTGACGCTCGGCGACTACATCATCCCACAAATCATAGGCACGTCGCGCTTCTTCATCGGCCAAGCCGTCTACACTCAGCAGGGCACAGCCGGGAACATTCCCCTCGCCGCCGCCTTCACGGTCGTTCCGATCGTCATCATGGGTTTATATCTTTGGGCAGCAAAACGGCTGGGAGCCTTCGATGCGCTCTGAATCCTCTCATAGGCCGCCGTGGCTCCTCAGCGCTGCTGCCTTCGGAGGATTGCTGTTCCTCCATCTGCCCCTCGCCCTCATTGTCCTCTACGCTTTTACGACCGAAGAGAAGAGCTATCAATTCCCGCCGCCGGGCTATACGCTCAAATGGTTCTCGGTGGCCTGGGAAAGGGCCGACATCTGGAGAGCGCTGTCGCTCTCCCTGCGCGTCGCGACCTTCGCCACGGCAGCCGCTCTGGTTTTTGGAACATGTGCGGCGGCGGCGCTGGCGCGCGCGAAGTTTTTCGGCCGCGAAACGATATCGCTTCTTTTCATCCTGCCGATCGCCCTGCCCGGCATCATCACGGGAATATCGCTGCGGTCGGCATTCAATATGATGAACATCGATTTCAGCTTCTGGACGATCGTTCTGGGACACGCCACCTTCTGCATCGTTGTCGTCTACAACAACGCCATCGCCCGCTTTCGGCGCTTGTCGGTGAATCTGATCGAGGCCTCGATGGATCTTGGCGCCAACTATGTGCAAACCTTGCGCCATATCATACTGCCGAACGTTGCGAGCGCCCTGCTCGCCGGCGGCATGCTCGCCTTCGCCCTGTCATTTGACGAGGTCATCGTCACGACCTTCACGGCGGGACAGCAATCGACCCTTCCGATTTGGATGCTGACGGAGCTGATCCGGCCGCGGCAGCGCCCTGTCACCAATGTCGTGGCGGTGTTCGTCATCCTGGTTACCTTCCTGCCGATCCTCGCGGCCTACTATCTCACGCAGGACAGGAGTCATTTGTCCGGCGCAGGGAAGTGAGGGCCGGTTTACATCGGCGCTGACAACCGGCAGCGCATTGCGTGTTCCTTGACCACGTTCACCGCCTGCCCGATAGTGCCACGCCGCTTCAGCAAGAGAAGCAAGGCAAGGGAGGAGCGCAATGCATCTGAATCGCAGAATTTTCTTGAGTTTGATGGCATCGGCAAGCGCTGCTGCCATGTTCATTCAAAGTGCTGCCGCTCAAGTGTCGAAGGTCGCTATCGTCATGCCAGGCAGCATCACGGACAAGTCATGGACGCAGGCTGGCTATGAGGGCATCAACAACGCCAAGGAAAAACTTGGATTAGAGGTGGCCTTCAGCGAGAAGGTTGCTCAGCCGGATCAAGCCGAAGCGATGTCTGACTACGCCAGAAGAGGCTATCAGGTGGTCATCGGCCACGGCGGGGAGTTTCAGGACGCAGCCGAGCGGGTCGCCGCAAAGTTTCCCGATACGATGTTCGTCATCAATAACGGACACGAGGCGGGCGGCAACATCGCCACGGCAGCGTTCTACTATAGCCAGTTCGGTTATCTGATGGGCTTTATCGCAGGCAAGATGACGAAGTCAGGTAAGGCAGGTTGGATCGGCGCCCAGAAGATTCAATTTTCCACCGATCTGAATGCAAGCTTCGAGAAAGGCTTCAAGGACGCCGGCGGCCAGGAGGTGTTCACGGCCTGGACGAATGATTGGGATGACATTGCCAAAGGCAAAGAAGCCGCCTTGAACCAGATATCGCAGGGCGCCGACGTGCTGTTCCCGACCATGGACAATGCCGTCATCGGCAGCCTGCAGGCGGCAAAGGAAAAAAACGTTTGGGCCTTCGGTCTCTATTATGATGCAATCCAGGATTGGCCGGAAACGGTGCTGCAATCGGCCATCTTCGACATCAAAGGCGCGATGCTGGACTACTTGAGCTTGGCGAAGGAAGGCAAGCTCGAGCCTAAGGCGTATCTTTACGATCTTACAACGCCACAGGCGGCGCGCATCGGCACATTCCACAGCGCCATTCCGCAAGAGGTGCAGCAGGAGGTGCTTGCCCTCGCCGAAAAGATGAAGATGGGCGAACTGAAGCCCTGACACGGCGGCAGAGCAAGCAGCTTGCTCTGCCTTTCCCCTACGCAGGACTGGCGACGTTTTCGATGAGTTATCTTGTCATCGATGGGATCAGCAAGTCTTTCGGTGCATTCCAGGCGCTCAGCGAAGTCGACTTGCATGTCGGCCGTGGAGAGATTCATGCCATCCTGGGCGAAAACGGCGCCGGCAAGACGACACTTATGAACATTCTCTACGGCCTCTATCAGCCCGATAAGGGCCGCATGCTCCTGAATGGCGAGCCCTTGCACCTGAGCTCGCCTGCAGATGCCATCAAACGCGGCATCGGCATGATTCACCAGCACTTCATGCTGGTGAATTCTCTGAACGTCACCGAGAACATCGTGCTCGGCTTGGGTCAGGGTCTCAAGAGCATCGACTTCACCCGGCACGAGGCGCGAATTCGCGCCATGGGAAGCGAGTTTGGTCTTGAAGTCGATCCGTCGGCGCCCGTGTGGACCTTGCCGATGGGACTTCGCCAGCGCGTGGAAATCCTCAAGGTCCTCTATCGCAATGCCGAGATCCTGATCCTGGATGAACCAACAAGCGTCCTGGCCCCCGGCGAGATCGATGCCTTTCTTGAAGGCCTGACGAAGCTCCAGAAGGCAGGCCATACGATATTGTTCATCACTCACAAATTGGAAGAGGTGATGAAGGTGGCAAATCGAGTCACGGTCATGCGGCAGGGGCGCGTCAGTGACGAACTGGATGCATCCGGGACATCGCCTCGCGAGCTCGCCAGAAAGATGGTCGGTCGTGACGTGGCAATGAGAATCAGTCGGCGCTCTCGTCGAATAGGCGACAGGCGCCTGCAATTGGAAGAGGTCGTGGCGTTGGACGATCGCGGCGTCGCAGCCGTCGACAAGCTGACATTGGATGTTTGCGCAGGAGAGATCCACGGGCTGTGCGGCGTTGACGGTAACGGCCAGCGCGAACTTGGCGAGGTCATCGCCGGCCTGCGGCCGCTGGTCAGCGGGGCCATTTCCATCGAAGGTGCACGCGTCGATGGTCTTTCCGTCAAGGAAAGAAAGCACTTAGGCCTCGGCTTCGTGCCCGAGGATCGCCAGGGGACTGCGCTGGTGCTCGACTACTCCATCGCCACCAATATGGTTCTCCGTGATTTCAACCGCCCACCCGCTTCACGGCGCGGCATCCTTGACCTGCGTCGGATTGCGCATGATGCAACGCGGCTGATGCAGCGTTATGACGTACGCGCCCGCTCGCCACAGCAGCTGGTGCGCTTCCTCTCCGGGGGAAATCAGCAGAAAGTTGTGCTGGCCCGCGAAATAGACGGGCAGCCCAACATCCTCGTCATCATGCAGGCCTGCAAAGGGCTCGATGTCGGCGCCATCGAATTCGTCCAGAACACCCTGGTCGACTTGAAAATGGCAGGCATTGCGATCCTCTATATCTCGACTGAACTTGAGCATGTGCTTGAAGTCGCCGATCGTGTTTCCGTCATCTTTCGGGGTCACATAGCCGGAACTCTTCCCATCGCCGAGGCGGACAATGCGCGGCTTGGCGAGCTCATGACCGGCGCCGGCGCGGATGCGGCAGCATAATGGAACGACTAGTCCAGATTGCCTATGCCGGGCGCACCATATGGGCGGTGTTGGCGGCTCTGGCATGTGGATCAATATTGTTTCTCATCGCCGGAGCCGATCCGATTAAAGCCTATATTGCGCTGTTCGGGGAAGCCTTCTTTGATTTCTTCGGTTTCGGCGCAACTCTCGTTAAGTTCTCTCCCATTTTGCTCGCCGGGCTCGCGGTCGCACTGCCTCTGAAGGCCGGGCTCTTCAATGTCGGCGCGGAAGGCCAGATTTATGTCGGAGCCCTGTTCTGCACGATTGCAGCGCTTTTTCTCCCATTTCTGCATCCGATCATTCACTTGCCGCTGTGCATTCTGGCCGGAGCCTTGGGAGGAGCTCTTTGGGCTTTGATCGCCGGATGGCTCAAGGCTTATCGAGGCATCAATGAAGTGATTGTCACCCTTTTGCTCAACTACGTCGGCATCAATCTCGTCAGCTATGCGGCGGGTGGGCCTCTGATGGAAGAAGGTGCTCCTTATCCATACTCGGCTGAAGTGCCTGAAGGTCTGCATCTCCCCTACATTCTTCCGCCAACGGATGCCCACGCCGGAGCCCTAGCTGGAGTCGTCTTGGCCCTCGTCCTTGCCCTGCTGATGCGCTACACGAGCTTCGGCTTTGCAATCTTGACAGTGGGGAACAATGCGCAGGCCGCGCGCTATGCCGGAATCAATGTAGAGCACCAGATCCTCTACGCCATGGGTCTCGGCGGGGCTCTCGCTGGTCTTGCCGGCGCCTTTGAAATCCTCGGCTTGAAGTACCGCCTGTTCCACATGTTCAGCGCGGGCTACGGCTTCGATGGCATCGTGGTGGCCTTCATTGCCTCGGCGAATCTTGCCCTCGTGCCCATTGCTGCTCTTTTCCTGGCCGGGCTGCGTGCCGGCGCACAGCTCATGCAGAGAGCCGTTGGAGTCGATAGCACAATCGTCGATGCCATCCAGGGTCTGGTCGTCATGTTCGTCGCCGCCAGCTTGGCCGTGCGGTTCGCCGATTCCCGTTGGGGCAAGGCGATGGCTCAGCGCCGGGCGAATGAGGCCCTTGTCGCGTCGAAGGAGCTGAAACATGGCTGACTGGCTCGATGCCGCTTCGATTACGGATATGCTGCGCACGAGTCTGAGGCTGATGATTCCGATTGCATATGCTGCCATGGGCGGCGTGTTGTGCGAGCGCTCCGGCGTCTACAATATCGGTCTCGAAGGAATGATACTCGCCGGAGCGTTTGGCGGGGCGCTCGGAACCTTTCTCACGGGTTCACCTTTGGGCGGCGTCTTGGTCGGAATTCTTTTGGGAATGCTTGGAGCGATTGTCTTGGGCGTGCTTTCTGTTCGATTTGCGGTCAATCAGATCGTCTGTGGCATTGCCATCAATCTCGTAATCGTCGGATTGACGGCTTTCCTCGCTCGGCTCATCTTCGGCTTGGATGCCACCACCCAGACGCTTCCCGGTTTTTCAGCCGTCGAGATACCGTTGCTGGCTGATATTCCGGTCATCGGTCCGGTGTTCTTCAACCACGATCCGCTGATCTATTTGCTATACGTGATCTCCCCAAGTCTCTTTTGGCTGCTGTATCGATCGGAGTTCGGTCTTCAGATAAGAGCGACGGGAGAGAATCCTGCTGCGGCGGATACCGCAGGCGTTTCGGTTTTCGCCGTTCGGCTCATGTGCGTGACGTTGTCGGGCGCCCTTGCCGGAATCGGCGGCGCTTACATCGTCGTGTCCCAGGTTTTCGTCTTTACCGAGCACATGAGCGCCGGCAAAGGCTTCATTGCACTGGCGGCCATCATCTTGGGCCGCTGGGATCCCATCGGCAGCGTAATGGCATCCTGGTTTTTCGGATTTTGCGAGGCGCTGCAGCTGCGTCTTCAATTCGCCAATCCAGAGGTGCCATATCAGGTTTTCACCGCATTGCCCTATGTTGCCTCGATCCTGGCGCTGATCGGAGTTTACGGACGGTTCAAACCGCCGGCAGCGGTTGGCATCCCTTACCGCCGTGAATCGAAGGCCTAAGCCCATGCCTTTATGGATCAAAGACCCGATTGCATGCCTTGCAGAAAACGCAGCGCGCGGAATTGTGATTGACGGCGACAAGATCGTAGAACTCGTGCCCAGGGGCAAAGACCCCGACATTGTAGCAAACGCTTTTGATGCTTCTCAGCATGTTGTCTTGCCGGGGCTCATCAACACGCACCATCACATGTATCAGAGCCTCACCCGGGCTCATCCCAGCGCCATCAACAAGGAGCTCTTTCCCTGGCTCATGGCCCTCTTTCCACTTTGGTCGAAACTCACTGCCGAGAGTCATCGGCTGGCAACCAGGCTTGCCCTGACGGAACTTCTGATGTCGGGCTGCACCACCGCGACGGACCATCATTATTTATACACCAGGCAGTGTGAGAACGCGGTCGACATCCAAGTACAGGAAGCACAGGCGCTCGGCATGCGCATGATGATTTGCCGGGGATCCATGGATCTCTCGCAAAAGGACGGAGCAATGCCTCCCGACAGCGTCGTCCAGGATCTCGATACGATTTTGACCGACAGCGAGCGTGTCATCCAGCGCTATCACCAGCGCGGCGAGGGTGCGACGATCCAGATCGCCCTTGCGCCGTGCACGCCGTTCACCGCCTCAAAAGAGTTGATGATGGCCACCGCGGATCTCGCGGCAAGACATGATTGCCGGCTTCACACGCACATCGCGGAAACGCGTGACGAAACCGACTATTGCCTTTCCCGTCTTGGCTGCCGCCCGGTAGACTACCTCGAAGAGACGGGTTGGATGAGTTCTCGCGTTTGGCTCGCTCATGGAATCTTTTTCAATGACGAAGAAGTTGCGAGGCTGGGCGGACATGGGCTCGCCATATGCCATTGTCCCACTTCCAATATGATGCTGGCCTCCGGCCACTGCCGCACCCGCGAACTGGAACACGCAGGCGTTTCCGTCGGCCTTGGCGTGGACGGCTCCTCATCGAACGATAGCTCCAATTTGATGGA
>DATBMX010000382.1:0-1958 GCA_036554625.1 Aestuariivirgaceae bacterium | reverse complement strand
AGGCAAGGAGGGTGTGGCGGCGGGCACGATCAAATATCCGATTGTCTTCCGCGGCGTCGCGGGCAATCCGATCGTCACCAGCTGGTATCCGGTGTTCCTCTCCTTCGGCGGGGAATTTTTCGACGACAAATGGAACGTCACGTTCAACTCCGAAGCGGGCAAGGCGGCGGCCGAGTTCTTTGTCGGACCGATGAAGCAAAATGCGCCGGAAGGCGTCGTCGAGTTCGACTCCGACCAGGAGGGTGCAGCGATCCTTGGGGGCGAAGCGGGAGCCATCATCCAGTACTCGGGCAATGCCCTCAAGGCGGACGACCCCAATCAGTCGAAGGTCGTGGGCAAGCTCGATTTCGGCGTCGTCCCGATGAAGGAGAAGGCCATCGCCCAGATGGGCATCTTCATCGCCGGGGTGCCCAAATCGGCGCCGAACAAGGCCAATGCCGTCGCCTTCCTCAACTGGTACACGAGCGCCTCCACCCAGGCGAAGCTCGCGGAAGCCGGCTCGATCCCGGTCAAGCGCAGCGCCTTCGCCGTCGAAAAACCCGGCAATCGCCTGATCCCCGTTGCCCTGCAACAGCTCGACGCCGGGGCGTTGCCGCGCCCGCGCACGCCCGACTGGGCCAAGATCGAGGAGTTGCTGGGCATCGAACTCAACAAGGCGCTCCAGGCGGGATCGGGCGGCGGCGCCGCTCTCGATGCGGCCGCTCAGCAGGTGACCGACTATCTGAAGCAGGCTGGCTATTATCAATGAAGCAGATGGCGCCCCTAACCGGTCGCCGGAGACTTCAGGGGGCAGGGCTTGATCTGGCCCTGCCCTACCTGCTTCTAGCCCCAAGCGTGCTCATCACCCTCGTCGTTCTTGTTTATCCCTTGTGGGACGGACTGAAGGCGAGCACGAAATTCTATCGCTATGGAAAGCCGCTGCGCGATGTCGGATTCGACAATTACCTTCGCCTGTGGTCGGATCCGCAGTTTCGCAATTCTCTTGTCGTGACGGTGAGCTTCGTCGTTCTCGCTGTTGCAATTGAAACGGTGCTGGGCCTTGCGCTCGCATTGTTCTGCCAGCGCGAGTTCCGCGGCATCAGGTTGCTGCGGACGGTGCTCATTGTTCCCATGGTCATCACGCCCGTGGTGGTGGCGATCGTTTTCCGGCTGATCTATGCCAGCGATGCCGGCATGCTCACCGTTCTGTCGGAAACGGCGGGCGGCGGGCCGGTCCAGATTCTCGGCCATCCGACGCGGGCCTTCTTCGGGCTCATCGCCCTCGATGTGTGGGAATGGACGCCGCTCATGTTCCTCATCCTGCTCGCCGGCTTGCAGTCGCTGCCTTCCGAGCCTTTCGAGGCGGCGCGCGTCGATGGGGCCGGCCCCTGGCGCATCTTCATCGATCACACGCTGCCGATGTTGGCACCCGTTCTCGCCATCGCCATCGTTCTGCGCACCATCGATGCGTTCGGCACTTTCGACCAGGTGTTCGTCCTGACGCGCGGCGGGCCAGGCGAGGCGACACGTCTCCTCTCCGTCTTCGGCTATGATACGGCGTTCAAATTCCAGCAGACGGGCTATGCCGCAGCGCTTTTCGTGACCATGGGCCTGATGATCCTGGCGCTGGCGCTTGCCGCCGTGCGATTGCTTCGCCGGGCGGATTCGCCATGAGCGCGCGCCTTCTCAGAGGGCTTACGGCGGCGGTCATCCTCCTCGCCGTGCTCCTGCCGATCTACTGGATGGCGGCGGCCTCTCTCAAGTCGAACAAGGAGATCACCCAGGATGCGACTCTCTATCCGCACGCGCCATCTCTCGACAATTATGTGCGCCTCCTGTCTCAGAAACAGTTTGACGCGTTTCTGCTCAACTCCCTCGTCGTCACGGCTGCGTCGGTGGCGCTGGCGCTCGGCCTTGGCGCCCTTGCCGCCTATGCCATTGCCCGTTTTCGCCTGCGATTCCGGCTCGAGCGGGTCGTA
>DATBMX010000370.1:0-3228 GCA_036554625.1 Aestuariivirgaceae bacterium | reverse complement strand
CCTTGTGGAAGACGTTGAAGCGGGGGCCTATTATCTTCCAAACGCGCCGACCGGGATGCGTGAAACTCTGGTGACCTCCCCAATCGAAGGGCGGCCGCAATATGTGCTGCGTATGCCGGGTCCCGGATGGGCCCATGTACTGGCGGCGGTCTTCACGGCAGCGTTCTTTCTGCTCCTCACGGTCAAGATGGTGGTCACGGCCATCATTTGCGGAATCCTCGCGATCTTGTCCTGTCTTCGGTGGGCCTGGCAGCTCGACCCCGACCCTCGCTCGGGCTTGGCAGACATCGGAGGCGGCATAAGACTCCCGATCTCCATGTCCGGCCCCTCGTCGCATGCGTGGGGGGCGATGATCGTGGTCATCCTGGTGGCGGCGTCTCTCTACCTCTCTTACGTGTTCTCCTATTTCTATCTTTGGACACTGGCGCCAAAAAGCTGGGCCTCGGTCTCGCCGCTGGCTGAAATGGACTGGCCTCTCACGGCCGGTCTGCTGCTGATTGCGGCTGTCGGTGCTTTTTTCGCTGCTGGCCGCACCCTCCCGCCGCCGGGCGGGCGCCACCTGGGGCCGCCAACTTTTCTGCTCCTCGGCGCTCTGTCTCTTATCGCTTACCTTATCGTTGAAACGGCAGGGCACTGGCAGGCCGGCGTGCGGCCAACCTCTAATTCACATTCCGCGATGGTCTATATGGCAAGTTTCCTTTCGGCCCAGGTGATCGCGGCCACGGTAATCATGACACTGTTTGCCGTGGCCCGATATTTCACCGGCCGTCTTAATGCCGAACGGCGGGTTCCCTTCGAGTGCACGGCACTCCTTGCCTATTATTCTGCCGCGCAGGGACTGGTTGGCCTTGTGCTTGTGCATGGATTTCCGCGGCTTGTCGGCTGAACCCGCCAAAACGAACGAACCGAAGGCTCGCGAGCGGCCCACGCGGGAATTTGTCTATCTCCTGTTGGGGCCGGTCATTTGGCTGCTCCATTTCACCGCCGTCTATGCCATGCAATCGATACTGTGCGCCGTCGCTTGGCCGATCCATCTTGCGCCAGCTGCAATCATTACTGGCACCGCACTGGCCCTGGTGATGGTGGTGATTCTTACCTTGCGCAGGAGAAGGTGCGATGACGGGCATTCTTCTTCGAGTTTTGTCAGAAGAATCATGAGAGTCCTTTCGCTTCTGAGCACGGTCGCCATCATCTGGGGATGTTTTGCAGCACTGTTGCTTCATCCTTGCGCGCCCTTGCGCTAAGAAGCCTCGGAACCTGCCGATTGATCAGGCGACTTTTCCGGACTGGCTATTGGACATGAACTGGCGCATTCGCTTGACGCTCATCGATATGTGACTTCGGCGAATGAAGCCGACAGCCTCAAGATCTCCAACTTCCATCGCGGCCAGGATGTCGGCCACTTCGCGGCGGAAGACAATGATCTCATCGCGAAGGTTCAGGTGTGGAACTGATTTGAGCCATATGCGAGTAGTAAGATAGTACAGTCGTTCGCTAATCTCGCGGAGGGTCTGGTTACCAGTCATGGCCGAGAGTTCCTGGAAGAAATCCATATTGATCCGCGCATAAGCCTTGGGATCTGGCGCAGCCAAGAGCCTGTCGCATCGTATGACAATGGATCGCACGCGCTCTAAATCGTTGGGCGAACGCGGCAAGGGATCGAGCTTGCCGATCAGCTCTGCCAGCTCCATTCGAAGTTGAAAAACCTGCGCCAAGCTGTCGATATTGACGTCGGTAACGAATGTACCCACTCCGTGCCGGCTGTCCAGAAGCCCCTCAGCCTCAAGCCGGGATAGGACGCGACGAATAGGGGTTCGTGAAACACCGAATTCGCGGGCGAGCTCCTCTTCAGCGAGGCGCGCGCCAGGCTCGTACTCGAGCAGGCAAATGCGGTCGCGGATAGTGCCATAAATCCGTTCGAAGCGCTCACGCGCCAGGGAAAGAGGTTTTTCATCGGTTGCTGCGGCGACGCTCATCCCGCCTCCAGCACAGCACGCAGGAACTGGCGGGTTCGATCGTTTTGAGGGGAAGAGAACAAGCGATCGGGCGGACCTTCTTCGCAGATCTTGCCCTGATAAAAGAAGCAGATGCGGTCAGCAAACTCTCGTGCGAAGCCCATCTGATGGGTCACCATAAGCATAGTCAGGTCGTGTTCCTTTGCCAGACGACGAATGACCTGCAGCACCTCCCCGACCAGTTCAGGATCGAGCGCTGAGGTAACTTCGTCGAAAAGCATGATTTTTGGTCGCATGGCGAGAGCCCGCGCAATAGCCACTCGCTGCTGTTGCCCGCCTGAAAGCTGGGAGGGATAATGATTCTTCTTTTCCGACAGCCCCACCATTGCAAGCAGGTCGGAGGCACGGGCCTCAGCCTCCTTGCGAGACATCTTAAGCACAGTCATCGGCGCTTCGATGCAATTCTGCATGGCCGTCATATGGGGAAACAGATTGAAGGATTGAAACACCATGCCGATCTTGGATCGCACGCGACGAATATGCGCCTGGTCGGCCGGTTCGAGACGTCCATTGTTCAGCATATGAGTGAGGGGTTCGCCCTCGACGTAAATGACCCCGTCGTCGATGATCTCGAGCGTCATCAGCATGCGCAGGACGGTCGTTTTGCCTGATCCAGAAGGTCCGATGATCGCGACCTTTTCGCCCCGCGCCACATCGAGATCGAGCCCGTCGAGCACCGTCAGCGGCCCGTAACGCTTGGATACGCTCTCAAACCGCACCATGGGCTCGGTCTTCATCTCACGTACCTCCGATTGATGAAACCTTCGACAACGCGGATCCCCATGGCCGAGATTAAACTCATGGCTAAGAAGAACAGACCCACTAGCGTTATGGGCTCAGTATAGCGAAAAGTCTCTGAACCGATGATCTTGGCCGTCTGCATGAGTTCCAGTACCGCGATTGCTGAGAGCAGGGGCGTTTCCTTGAACAGTGCAACAAGATAATTACCAAGCGCAGGAATGATGGGAGGGATAGCCTGCGGCAGGATGATGTCGCGGAATGTCGTCCAGGAACCGAGATTGAGTGCCACGGCCGCTTCCCATTGTCCCCGGTGCACGTTGTCAAAACCGGCCCGGTACACTTCCGAGCAGTAAGCCGCGTAGTGGATGCCGATGGCCAGGACTCCGGCAGCAAACGCGTCAAGCACAATCCCAAAATTGGGAAGAACGAAGTAGATGAAGAAGATCTGGATGAGAAGCGGGGTCGACCTGAT
>DATBMX010000357.1:0-1996 GCA_036554625.1 Aestuariivirgaceae bacterium | reverse complement strand
TTGTTCCGGCTTGCACCAGCTTGCCGTTCGTAGCTCCTTGAACCTCGTGCAGCCCAACCCAGACGGAAAGCGAGCAGTCCGGGACGCAATTAGAATCCCCGGTGTCCGGGCTGGAGACTTTTGCCGCTTTCCACCCCGAAGTGACATATCTTAGCGCTTTGTAGCTCGTCTTGGCGCTGTTCTTCAGAGCAACGCTGTATCCCGACCATAGGGGGTTGGCCAGGCTCCAGGTTCCCATGAATTTCGCCTCGTGCTCGGTAAATCTGTCTACACGCCTGCCGCCTGAATCCAGATGCGCCACGACGTTTTTCACATGCTTGCCGTTCTGCTTGAGCGAATGAACGACATTCACGCTGTCCATGCCGCGATACGCGCACGTCGCCGGGTCGAAGGAATGAACGAAATAGACGGAATTGAAGTCGGTTTGATACCCTTTGGTTCGCGTGCCGAAATCCTTGGCAGCCTTCGCGAGAGAAAGAGCCGTTTGCTGATTGATCCTCTGTTCCGCCGCCTGCTGCTGCGCCGCGATCGATATGGCGCAGTTCTTCTCCGCGGCTGCCGCCGGCTGCGCGATGGCGCTCATTGCTCCGATTATCAGAATGGAAGAAACCTGCCGCGCGCGAAGCGCGTGAGTTACAAAATACATGAAATGCCCCCTCAATCGACAGGCCGTAACCTATGATTGAGGAGAGAAGTGATTGCAACCAGGTTTACAAACAGTGGAAAACCTGTCTCACGCCCCCATCGCCTGGTCGAGATCGGCGATGACGTCATCCACATGCTCTATGCCGACCGACAGTCGCACCACGTCCGGACCCGCGCCGGCGAGCTTCAATTGTTCCGCTGACAGCTGGCTGTGCGTCGTCGAGGCAGGGTGAATGATCAGCGAGCGTGTGTCGCCGACATTCGCGAGATGCGACAAGAGCTTCACCTGCGACACGGTCTTGACTCCCGCCTCGTAGCCGCCCTTGAGGCCGAAAGTGAAAACGGCTCCCGCGCCGTTCGGGCAATATTTCTTGGCGAGGCCATGATGAGCGTCCTCCGGCAGGCCGGCGTACTTCACCCAAGCCACGCGCGGATCGCCCTTCAGCCACTGCGCCACTTTCAATGCATTGTCGCAGTGCTTCTGCATGCGCAGGCTCAAGGTCTCGATGCCGGTGAGAATGAGAAAGGAATTGAGCGGTGCGATCGCCGGGCCCAAATCCCTTAAGCCGATGACGCGGCAGGTGATGGCGAAGGCGATGTTGCCGAAGGTCTCGTGCAGCTTCATGCCGTGATAGGAATCATTGGGCTCCGACAAGAGCGGATATCGCCCGCTTTTCGACCAGTCGAAATTGCCGCCGTCGACGATGACGCCGCCCATCGAGTTTCCATGCCCGCCCATGAATTTCGTCAGCGAATGGACGACAATGTTGGCGCCATGCTCGAAGGGCCGGCACAGATAGGGTGAAGCAAGCGTATTGTCGACGACGAGCGGCACCTGCGCGCGCCGCGCTACCTCGGCAATGGCGGCGATATCCGTGATGCGGCCGCCGGGATTGGCGATCGACTCGATGAAGATCGCCTTGGTCTTGGCCGACAGCGCGCGCTCGAAGCTCTTGGGATCGTCCATGTCGGCCCAAACCACATGCCAGCCGAAGGACTTGAAGGAGTGGTTGAACTGGTTGATCGACCCGCCATAGAGCTGCCGCGCCGACACGAACTCGTCGCCCGGCTGCATCAGCGTGTGAAAGATGATGAGCTGCGCGCCGTGTCCTGATCCCGTCGCCAGGGCCGCCGTCCCGCCTTCCAGCGCCGCGATTTTGGCCTCCAGCACGGCCTGGGTCGGATTCATGATGCGCGTGTAGATGTTTCCGAAGGTGCGCAGGGCGAAGAGATCGGCCGCATGCTTCACATCGTCGAAAACGAAGGAGGTCGTCTGGTAGATCGGCGTCGCCCTGGCCCCCGTGGCCGGATCGGGTTGCGCCCCCGCATGGATGGCCAAAGTCTCGAAACC
>DATBMX010000178.1:0-7184 GCA_036554625.1 Aestuariivirgaceae bacterium | reverse complement strand
TCCACATAATCCTTCTTGATCGTCGGGAAGATGTCGGCGTGAAACTTCGCGCAGTGCGGGCAGGTCGTGGAGGCATACTCGACGATCACCACCTTGGCGTCGCTGGGGCCCAGCGCCCGGTCGCCGAGAGGCGGCGGCTCGAGAATCTTTGCGGCATCGACCGTTGTCTGGGCTTGCGCCGCCCCCGAAGCCCCGGACGGGCCCGAAGAGCTGAGCCAGCCATTCACGCCCACGAGCGCAACAGCTCCCAGAGCGGCAGCCGCGCCGCCGGCAAGAAGATATCTGCGACTGAGTTTCATGACATTACCACCTGTTGAACCGCGGCAGAGGGAATCCTGCCTGCCGCATCACGAGAACTGACCAATCGAGCCGAAGCCTTTGCGCGCTACGCCTGCTTTTGAGACCTGATGCCCGATCCAAGCCGCATCAATGCATCCTTTAGGCCGCCATCCCCGATTCCCGCAAGACGTTGCTTGAGGGCCCGATCTTCGGCCGGAGGAGGGGCGGGAGACGTTTCATGGCTTGCGCCGAGGCCTTTGAACTGGCCCGGAACGATCTTGATCGCCGAAATGGCTCCATAGCCGAAATAGCCGTTCAGCCGCTCGATGAGGCGAGGCCCTTCATAATGAAGCTCCATGGCGAAACCAGCTTCGGCTTCCACCAGCAGGAGCCCTCCTGCCTTCCGCTGCCCTCGCTCCTGGCGCGGCCATTTGATCCGCACTGGCCGCGCGTGGCGGGCCATGCTCTCCCCGACGATCGCCTCCCACTGCGCCAGGATCTCGCCATAGGCGAAGCCGTGCTTTTCGAAGGCGGCGCGCGTCAGCGCCTTGAAATGTTTGTCGAGCCGTTCCATGGAGCTTCAATATGGGGTTTCGCCAAAGCCTTTGGAACCGCAAATGAGCGGCGATGCGGAAATTTCGGCGCCCGCCCTCGCGGCGCTCTTGCTCGGCTGGTATGACATCCACCGCCGCCGCCTGCCCTGGCGCGCCCCGCCCGGGCGCAAAGCGGATCCCTATCGTGTCTGGCTGAGCGAGATCATGCTGCAGCAGACGACGGTTGCGGCTGCAGCACCCTATTTCGTCAAATTCGTCGCGCTCTGGCCGACCCTCGAGGCCTTGGCCAGGGCGCCGCTCGATGACGTTCTGAAAGCCTGGGCCGGGCTTGGCTATTACGCGAGGGCAAGAAATCTCCACGCCTGTGCGCGCCACGTGGTTGAGGCCCATGGCGGGCGCTTTCCTCAGGAAGCCGAGGCGCTGAGAGAGCTTCCCGGTATCGGCGCCTACACGGCCGCCGCGATCGCCGCCATCGCCTTTGATGTCCGGGCGGCAGCCGTCGATGGCAATGCCGAGCGGGTCATGGCGCGGCTATTCGCCATCGAGGAGGAACGTCCCTACGCCAAGCATGAGATCGCCCGTCGCGCCCTCACCCTCGTGCCGCCGCGGCGATCAGGTGATTTCGCGCAAGCCGTCATGGATCTCGGTGCGACCATTTGCACCCCGAAATCCCCCAATTGTCTTCTCTGCCCCTGGCGTGAGGCCTGCGTGGGCCGCAAGCGCGGCGTGGCGGAAAGCCTGCCGCGCAAGGCGGCCAGGCGCGCACGGCCTGTCCGCTATGGCACGGCCTTCTGGATCGAGCGCGAGGGTGCCGTGCTCTTGTCGAGGCGGCCGGAAGCAGGGCTTCTCGGCGGCTTGATGGAGATCCCGTCAACCTCCTGGCAGGAGGACAAGCCCGACGCCATGGAAAACGCGCCGCTGCGCGCTCTCTGGCAGCAAGGGGCAGGGCGCATCGAGCACGGCTTCACGCATTTCCATCTGGTTCTCGACATATGGCGCGCCATCGATATCGAGACGGGGGAACTGCTGCGCGCCGGCGACTACCGCTGGGTTGCGACGGCGCATCTCGAGCATGAGGCGCTGCCGAGCGTCATGCGCAAGATCGTGGCCGCCATCCTGCGCACGCATCCGGCGTCATGGCCGGGCAAAGACCCGGCCATCTAGATCACCGGGTCAAGCCCGGTGATGACGAACATGCATCATCATGAAAAACGTCAATTCACCCGCGCCATCTCTTGGCGCACCTGCTGGCGCAGCATATCGATGGGGATGAAGGCCTTGCCCTTGCGCACGTGCCAGAAGGTCCAGCCATTGCAGGCTTCCGCCCGCATCACCAGCGCGCCGATCTTGTGAATCGATCCCGTCGCATCCTTGCACACCAGCGACCCGTCGGCGCGCACTCTTGCAGCCGTGCGCCCGGCGGGATCATAGAGAATGTCGCCCGGCTTGATGAGCCCGCGCTCGATCAGCGCGCCAAACGGAATGCGCGGCTCGCCACGTCTGCCGGTTGACACCTTGATGAGATCGTCCTCGAGCTTCTCGGTTTGCGCCAGGCGCGCCACCGCAGCCCGCGCATAGGCCGTTTCCTTCTCGATGCCGATGAAATGCCGCCCGAGCCGCTTGGCCGCGACGCCCGTGGTTCCCGTGCCGAAGAATGGATCGAGCACGACATCGCCCGGATTGGACGAGGCGATCAGCACGCGGTGGAGCAGGGCCTCGGGCTTTTGCGTCGGATGCACCTTGCTCCCCTCTGCCGTCTTCAGCCGTTCATTGCCGTTGCAGATCGAGATCAGCCAGTCGGAGCGCATCTGCAGCTCCTCGTTCAAGGCCTTCATTGCTTCATAGTTGAACGTATAGGATTTTTGCTCCGCGCTCTTGGCCGCCCAGATCAGCGTCTCATGGGCATTGGTGAAGCGCCGGCCGCGGAAATTCGGCATGGGATTCGTCTTGCGCCAGATCACATCGTTCAGGACCCAGAAGCCGAGGTCCTGCAGGATCGCTCCCACGCGGAATATGTTGTGATAGGAGCCGATCACCCACAGCGTGCCCGTATCCTTGAGCACCCGGCGGCATTCCGACAGCCATTCTCGTGTGAACGCGTCGTAGCTCGCAAAGTCGTGGAAGCGGTCCCATTCGTCATCCACCGCATCCACCTTGCTCTGATCGGGCCGGTAGAGCTGGCCCTGCAGCTGAAGATTATAGGGCGGATCGGCGAACACCACGTCGACCGATTTCATCGGGAGCTTCTTCAGCTCCGTGATGCAATCGCCGACAAGAATGGAATTAAGCAGCGGACGAACGTCCGGCTGCGCGGCAAACCCCATAGACCACCCCAGCGCAACTCACTCAAGTCGCGCTATGGTGAATCGCCGGGCTCGATCCGTGAATCCAATTCCCTGACTATGGTTAATGTTTCCCATCCCGCGACGGGCGCGAAACTGCGCCGGTGATAGGGCGTGGGGCCATATCCCTTGAGCGCGATGAGATGGGCTTCGGTGCAATAGCCCTTGTGCTGCTCGAAGCCATAATGCGGATATTGTGCGCCGAGCTCCCTCATGATGCGGTCGCGCGTGACTTTCGCCACGATCGATGCGGCGGCGATCGACACGCACAGGGCATCGCCGTCGACGATGGCTTCCGCCGGACAGTCGAGGTCCGGAAGCATGTTTCCGTCGATGAGCGCGAACGCAGGCCTTGCGCCGAGCGCCTTCACCGCCTCGCCCATCGCCCACAGCGCCGCGCGCAGAATATTATCGCGGTCTATGCGCTCGACGTCGGCGATGCCGACCCCCACGGCCGCGCTCTTCACGATCTTGCAGAAGAGGTCTTCGCGCGCTTCCGGGGTGAGCATCTTGGAATCGCGTATGCCGCGCGGCCTTCGCTTCTCTTCGAGGATCACCGCCGCCGCCACCACCGGCCCCGCAAGAGGCCCGCGGCCCGCTTCGTCGATGCCGCAAACAGGCGCGCATTGACGCAGCGCCAGGTCTCTCTCGCGTGAATAGGTCGGCGGCCGCATGAGACCACTGTGAATCGAAAGGCAGGCGAAGGGCAACCCTTCTTTCCCGATTTTCCCCTCTGCATCGTGAGTCCGGCACAACGAGTCGTCACCCCCCAAGGGGAAAATCGGCTACATATTCGGATAATTCGGCCCGTCGCCGCCCTGCGGCACCACCCAATGGATGTTCTGCGGCGGGTCCTTGATGTCGCATGTCTTGCAGTGCACGCAATTCTGCGCGTTGATCTGGAAGCGCGCCTGGCCGTTCTCCTGCAGCACCTCGTAAACGCCGGCCGGGCAATAGCGCTGCGCCGGCTCGTCATAGATGGGCAGCGTGTGGCGGATGGGGATCGCCGGATCCCTGAGCTGCAGGTGAACGGGCTGGTCCTCCTCGTGATTGGTGCCCGAGAAGGCAAGATTGGTGAGCCGGTCGAAGGAAATCACGCCGTCAGGTTTTGGATAAGCGATCGGCTTGAAGCGCTTGGCGGGCTTCGTGCTTTCCGCATCGGTCTTGCGATGGCGCAACGTGCCGAATGGCGACAATCCGAAAAGCTCGTTGATCCACATGTCGAGCCCGCCGAGGGCGAGCCCGCCGATCAGCCCGAGCTTCGACCATAAGGGCTTCACATTGCGCACCTTGCTCAGATCCTCATGGACCCATGACGATTTGAACTTCGACTCGTACGACTTGAGCTCGTCGCCCTGCCGTCCTTCTCTGATCGCCGCAAAAGCCGCTTCCGCCGCGAGCATGCCCGTCTTCATGGCATTGTGGCTGCCCTTGATGCGCGGCACGTTGACGAAACCCGCCGCGCAGCCGATCAGTGCGCCGCCCGGGAAATAGAGCCTCGGAACCGACTGCAGCCCGCCCTCGGTGATCGCGCGCGCGCCATAGCTAATGCGGCGTCCGCCCTCGAGCACAGGCTCGATCAGCGGATGATGCTTGAATCTTTGGAACTCGAGATAGGGATTGAGATAAGGATTGGCATAGTTGAGATGCACCACGAAGCCGATCGACACGAGATTGTCTTCGAGGTGATACATGAAGCTGCCGCCGCCGGTGTTGAGCCCGAGCGGCCATCCCATCGTATGGGTCACCTGGCCGGGCCGGTGGTTTTCGGGGCGCACCTCCCACAGCTCTTTGAGCCCGATGCCGAACTTCTGCGGGCAGCGTCCCTCGCGGAGGCCGAACTTGCCGATGATGACCTTGGCCAGCGATCCGCGCGCTCCTTCCGCGATGAGCACATATTTGCCGTTGAGCTCCATGCCGGGTTGATAGTCGGGCTTCCTTTCACCTGCCCGCGAAATCCCGGCGACGCCGGCGACCACGCCGCGCACCGAGCCGTCATCGCGGTAAAGGACTTCCGAAGCAGCGAAGCCGGGATAGATTTCCACTCCCAGTCCTTCCGCCTGCGCCGCGAGCCACCGGCAGACATTGCCGAGCGACACGGCGTATTTTCCGTGGTTGTCCATGAGCGGCGGCATCAGCAGATTGGGTAGCCGCAAGGCGCCGGAAGGGCCCAGCACATAGAACCGGTCTTGCGAAACCTGCGTTTTGATCGGCGCATCCTTGTCCCGCCAGTCGGGAATGAGCTCGGATAAAGCGATGGTGTCGATGACGGCGCCCGAGAGAATATGGGCGCCCACCTCCGATCCCTTCTCGAGCACGCACACGGAAATCTCCGCGCCCGCCTCGCGGGCGAGCTGTTTGAGCCGGATCGACGCCGCGAGCCCCGCCGGGCCTGCGCCCACGATCACCACATCGAAATCCATGCTCTCGCGCTGATCGCTTTCGCTCGTGAGGCTCAAGGGAATGTCTCCGCTGTCGCAAATGGAATTGCCGCTTTATAAAGTAGAAGACTTGCGCGTCCTCGGCAAAAAATGTCACACGGACGCGCTCTCGGCCGTTTGAGTGAGTGAACCATGATGGCTTCTGAATCAGAGCGCCGGAGGGCGAGGCAGAGCCTGGCCTGGCTTCTGGACATGGGGGCGGATGAAATTATCGCCGAGCGGGCCTCCAATCTCCTGGTTGCGGAGGAGCAGAAGAAAGTTGAGCCTCGGGCGCAGCCCGCCGCTCCGGCTCGGCCTGCTTCAAGGCTCGATCCCGGCGAGCGCCCGATCCGATCTTCCTCTTCGGATCCGCCCATCGGCGATGCTGCGGCGATTGCCGCGTCATGTTCCAGCCTGGCGGAGCTTGCGGCCGCTCTGCGCCGCTTCGATGCCTGCCCGTTGCAGCGCACCGCCACCAATCTCGTCTTCGCCGACGGCAATCCCCAAGCGCGCGTCATGTTCATCGGCGAAGCGCCGGGCCGCGAGGAAGACGAGCAGGGCAAGCCCTTCGTCGGGCGCTCCGGCCAATTGCTCGACCGCATGCTGGCGGCGATCGGCCTGTCGCGCCATTCGGCCGAGCCTGCTTCCTCCGCCTACATCACCAATGTCATCTATTGGCGCCCGCCGGGAAATCGCAAGCCCACCGAGGCCGAAACCCTGATGTGCATGCCCTTCATGCTGCGCAGCATCGAGCTTGCCCGTCCGGAGTTCATCCTGTGCCTTGGGGCGACGCCGACGCAGCGGCTCCTGGGATTGACCGACGGCATATTGAAGACGCGCGGCGCCTGGCGCGATTTTCGCGGCAAGCCCGTTCTTCCCACCCTGCATCCGGCCTATCTGCTGCGCCAGCCGGCGCAGAAGCGCTTGGCCTGGCGCGATCTTCTTTCGCTGAAGCGCAAGCTCATCGCATGACAAAGGGCAAGACCGAAGGCGAGCGGCATTTCATTCCCGTCGGCATTGCGGTGCTCACCGTCTCCAACAGCCGCACGCTTGCCGATGACCGCTCGGGCGATACTCTCGCCGCGCGCATTGCGGACGCTGGCCACAGGCTTGTCGACCGCAGCCTCGTTAAGGACGACATCGCGGCCATCAGGCGGCAGATGCGCGCCTGGCTCAAGCGCGGCGATATCGACGTCGTCATCTCCACGGGCGGCACCGGTCTCACCGGCTTCGACGTCACGATCGAGGCCATGCGGCCGCTGTTCGAGAAGGAGATCGAGGGCTTCGCCATCGCCTTCCACCATGTCTCCTTCGACAAGATCGGCGCCTCGACCGTGCAATCGCGCGCCACCGCCGGTGTTGCGAGAGGGAAATATGTATTCTGCCTCCCGGGCTCTCCCGGCGCCTGCCGCGATGGCTGGGATCTGATTTTGAAAGACCAGCTCGATTATCGTCACCGGCCCTGCAATTTCGTCGAGATCATGCCGCGGCTCGAGGAGCATCAGAGACGGAAGAAGTAGAGAAGTCGTCATGCGCGGGCTTGATCCGCGCATCTCCTCCACTCGTCGCCCTGACGAAAGTCAGCGTCC
>DATBMX010000176.1:0-3546 GCA_036554625.1 Aestuariivirgaceae bacterium | reverse complement strand
GCCGCCATTGGTGCCGAGCTGCTTGATGGTGAGAAACGCCGCCACCGGCCCGCGGGCGATGATCTGTTGAGCACCCTCCAGAGTGGTCGCTACTGCCGAGCCCTGGAACGTCATCGGCATGCCGCCGAGGACCATGAAGGTGGCAACCACGAGGGCGATGGGCAAAAGCACAAGGAACGAAGCGCGCTGCACATCGATAAAGAAATTACCGAGGTCCTTGCGTCCGGCCAATCCCCGCGCGAGAGCCGCCAGTGCGGCGATACCGGTCGCCGCAGAGACGAATTGCAGCCACATCAAAGCGCCGAGCTGCGAGAGATAGCTCATCGACACTTCACCGGAATAGTGCTGAAGATTGGTGTTCGAGGTGAACGATGCGGCAGTGTTGAAGATCAAATCGCCGCTGATGGCGCCCTTGGCGTCCGGGTTGAGCGGCAGATATTGCTGCAGCGCCATGATGGCGTAGCTCACCACGAACATCACCAGATTGAAGATGAGCATGGCGACGATGTAGCGCTTCCAATCCTGCCCATTGCGGGTGAGCGGGCCGCCGACAAGCTTGAAGGCATGGGTGAAGCGGCCGGCGGCGCCGGCATCGGGCGCGCCCGGATCCATCGCCCATGTCATGTAGCGGCCGAGCGGCCAGGACAGCAACGCCGTCGTGCCGACGATGAAAGCAACGAAGAGAATGGCATAAAGCATGGATCACTCCGGCGTGGCTCAGGCTCGGTCGACGGCCTCGGTCATCAGATAGAGAAGAGCGAAGATCGCAATTCCGAGCAGGAGGTAGACGATCACCATCGAACGGCTCCTTAGGCGAGATGCAAAGCGGTCACGAGCACGTCGATCAGCTTGATGCCCACGAATGGCACGATCAGCCCGCCCAAGCCGTAGATCAGCAGGTTGCGTCGCAGCACGGCCGAAGCGCCGAGCGGCTTGTACATCACGCCCTTAAGCGCGAGCGGTATGAGCGCGATGATAATGACGGCATTGAAGATGATGGCCGAGAGAATGGCACTTTGCGGCGTGGCAAGCCCCATGATGTTTAGGGCCTCGAGCTGCGGATAGAAGGCGATGAACATCGCGGGGATGATGGCGAAAAATTTGGCCACGTCGTTGGCGATCGAGAAAGTGGTGAGGGCGCCGCGGGTCATCAGCAACTGCTTGCCGATCTCCACGATCTCGATGAGCTTGGTCGGATTGGAGTCGAGATCGACCATGTTGCCGGCCTCGCGTGCCGCCTGCGTGCCGGTGTTCATGGCGACGCCGACATCGGACTGAGCGAGCGCGGGTGCGTCATTGGTGCCGTCGCCACACATGGCGACCAGCTTGCCCTTCGACTGCTCGCCGCGGATCAGCTTGAGCTTGTCCTCTGGCGTGGCCTGGGCGAGGAAATCGTCGACGCCGGCCTCGGCCGCGATCGCCGCGGCGGTCATCGGATTGTCGCCGGTGATCATGATGGTGCGAATGCCCATGCGCCTGAGTTGCGCAAAGCGCTCGCGGATGCCGCCTTTGACGATATCCTTAAGATGAACGACGCCGAGCAGTTTGCCGTCTTTTGCCACAGCGAGCGGCGTACCGCCGGATGTGGCAATCGATTCTGCAATGCCGTTGATTTCTCGCGCAAGCGTTGCGCTCGCGCCTCTGGCCGAGCCAGCATTCAAGAAACCGAGGATCGCGTCCACGGCACCCTTGCGCACCCAAGATTTGCCAAGCTCGACGCCGCTCATCCTGCTCTGCGCCGTGAAGGGAATGAACTTGGCGCCGAGTTGATGGAGGTCACGACCGCGAATGCCGTATTTTTCCTTGGCGAGCACGACGATGGAGCGCCCTTCCGGCGTTTCGTCGGCAAGCGAGGCGAGCTGCGCGGCATCGGCCAGCTCCAACTCTGAAACGCCCTTGACCGGGATGAACTCCGCCGCCTGGCGGTTGCCGAGGGTGATGGTGCCGGTCTTGTCGAGAAGAAGAGTGTCGACATCGCCCGCTGCCTCTACGGCGCGGCCGGACATCGCGAGCACGTTGAAGCGGACCAGCCGATCCATGCCGGCGATGCCGATGGCCGACAGAAGGGCGCCGATCGTGGTGGGGATGAGCGCGACGAACAGAGCGACCAGCACAACAATCGGAATGGCGCCGCCAGCGTAGCTCGCGAAGCTCGGAATGGTCGCCACCGCAATCAGGAAGATGAGCGTCAAGCCGGCCAAGAGGACATTCAGCGCGATCTCGTTCGGCGTCTTCTGCCGCTCGGCGCCCTCGACCAGCTTGATCATGCGGTCGAGAAAGGTCGCGCCCGGCGCCGCCGTGATACGCACCTTAAGCCAATCCGAAACGACGAGTGTGCCTCCAGTCACAGCCGAGCGGTCGCCGCCCGCTTCGCGAATGACTGGCGCGGATTCTCCCGTAATGGCAGCCTCGTTGACCGAAGCTACGCCCTCGATTACCTCGCCGTCGGAGGGGATCAGGTCGCCAGCCTCGACGAGTACGATCTGCCCTGCTCCAAGCTCGCCGGCTGGGGTGGGTACAGTAAGCCCGGTCTTCTCATCGACGATGAGCTTGGCCATCGTCTCTTGGCGGGTCTGGCGCAGAGTTGCCGCTTGCGCCTTACCGCGGCCTTCCGCCACCGCCTCGGCGAAATTGGCGAACAGGATCGTGAACCAGAGCCAAAGGATAATCTGGAAGGAGAAGCCGAGATTCTCAGCTCCAGCCATCAGATCGCGGATAAAGAGCACCGTGGTCAAGGCGGCGACCACTTCGACCACGAACATGACGGGGTTCTTGATCAGCGTCCGCGGGTCCAGCTTGGCGAAGGCGGACCCGATCGCCGGAACGATGATCTTGGGATCGGTCAGAGCAGTGACCGGCATCCGCTTCCGCAAATACGAGGTTTTCATCAACGTAACTCCGTCGAATCTGGCGAAGATAGTGTTTTGGCCTGAGTCCTAAGTGCTGGATCGCGCTTCCCAATGACCCGCCAGCCGATCAAACGCTCAATCGCGGATGGGGAGATCTTGTCTTCCCCCGGATATCGCGACGGCGGGCTATGTGGCACGACGAGTGCCATGAGCATCGCGAACACAAGCGCGCCGAGCACCGAGACGTCGAAGGCGATCTGTATCCACCCATCGGGTGTCATGGGAATTGCCTCGCTAGAACCGCTCGGGTCGGAGCAGTGCGTATGTGAGATAGACGAAAAGCCCCACGGTCACCAAACCAGCGAGCCAGTAGTCGAAGCCCATCGCAAGCATCCTTTCGAGGCCAAAAGATCACAGAAACAGCGCGAGATAGGACACTCTGCGCCGCAGTGGTGGCGACAGATACTTGCCACGGTTGGCATATATTTTCCAGATGGAACGCCCCTCTACATTATAGGAATTCCAGAAAGACGCTGTGCGTTCGCACTTATGAAAATCCTATACGGCGGACCCTCAATCCATCTCGTTTTCTTACGTCGCCGAGCGCATACTTAACTGGCGGTTTGTTGTTTGTGAAACCGGTAAGCGATGCTCATTTACCCACAAAACGATACCGACCTTGAGCGACTTCAAGAGC
>DATBMX010000320.1:0-4294 GCA_036554625.1 Aestuariivirgaceae bacterium | reverse complement strand
CCCAGGCAACGATCGCGACATTCTCGATGAGTGTGGGCCTGGCCGCTGAGGCGAAAGGCACGCACATGTCGCGATTCATCGAGCTGCTCGATTCGCAAACGCAGCCGCTGAATCAGCAGCGATTCAAGACGCTGCTGCTCGTGATGCTGGCCCGCCTCGACGCACGAAGCGGCGAGCTCGAGATGCGATTCCCGTACTTCGTGACAAAGGCAGCTCCGGTTTCGGGGATCCAGAGCCGGCTCGACTACGACGTTTGCTGGCGCAGCCGCGTTTCTGCCGAGTCCGAGTATTCATTCTGGATGCAGGTGTCGGTTCCGGCAACCAGTCTCTGCCCCTGCTCCAAGGAGATATCGGCCTATGGCGCCCACAACCAGCGCTCCATCATCCGCATCGACGTCGAGTTGAAAGGCGAGATGTCGATTGAGGAACTCCTTGGAGCTGCCGAGCGCAGCGCGTCTTGCGAAGTGTACGGGTTGCTGAAGCGTGCCGACGAAAAGTACGTGACGGAGCGGGCGTATGAGAATCCCAAGTTCGCCGAGGACCTCGTGCGCGATGTCGCGCTCGAGCTGAATCGGGATCCACTGGTGCGTGCCTATGTAATCGAGGCCGAAAACTTCGAATCGATCCACAACCATTCTGCTTTTGCGCGCCTGGCGCGAGCGCCGGACACCGGATCATGACGACGTACTCAGTGCAGCTGCAAGGGCGCGAAACAATTGCGTCAGATACGATGGCTTTTCACTTCCGGAAACCTGCTGGCTTCCAGTTCAAGGCCGGCCAGACCATCGACCTGGTACTCACCAGCCCGGCTTCTGTGCAAGCAGCCGACGCGCGGCATACATTTTCGCTCGTAAGCGCGCCATTCGAAGAAGGTCTGACCGTCGCCACGCGCATGCGCGCCAGCGCATTCAAGAATGCGCTTGCAGACTTGGCAGTTGGTTCCGCCGCAGGACTGGAAGGTCCATTTGGTTCCCTGACACTGCACGCCAACCGTTCGCGGCCCGCTGTCTTCATCACCGGCGGCATCGGCATCACGCCGTTCATGAGCATCCTGCGACAGGCGGCATACGACCGGCTCGAGCAACGTTTCATCCTGGTCTATTCCAACAATCGTCCGGAAGACGCCGCATTCCTGACCGAGCTGCAGGGGCTCGAGCGTCGCATGGACAGTTTCCGCCTCGTCACGACCATGACACGAATGTACAGATCTGACCGACTGTGGCCCGGAAGGATCGGTCGCATCGACCGGTTTCTCATCGATATCGTCAGGAAGACCGCCGAGACGGCGGTCTACTACGTGACGGGATCTTCCTCGATGGTTGCGTACCTGCGGCGGCTGCTCGCCGATGCCGCAATCGATGATGACGATGTGCGAAGCGAAGAGTGTCACGGCTACTGAAGTTGGCAGACATTTCTGAACTGGAGTCGAAAGATATGTTTGATCTTCATGCTTCCGCTGGCAAGGCAGATTCCGGCTCCTGGCAACCCGCGCTCTTGCTGCTGCCGGCGCTCGCCACAGTTGCACTCGCCTCTGGGTGCGATGGCGATCTGGATCTCGCCCAAAAAATAGCGGTTCCCCCTGCGGTCACTGCAGTTTCACCCGCCGATGGCGGCATCGAGGTGCCTACTGATGCAATCATCAGTGCCGATTTTCGGCGTTCGATCGATCCTTCGACCCTGAACACCTCGAATTTCGCGGTCGCGTGTCCGACTGGTAGTGATGTCGCGGGAACCGTCAGCTACGACGCGCCCAACCGCCGCGCAATCTTCACTCCGACGGCGGCGCTCCCCGGTGATTCGGTTTGCTCCGCTCGCCTCGGTACGGGGATCAGGAGCGACCTGGGAGTTCCGCTGGCGAACGATGTTTCGTGGACTTTCTCCACCGCACTCGACCTGGAGCTGGTCGCGCAGGGCCGCGAGATCTTCCGCTTCGATACCTTTGGCGATGAGACCCAGTGGACGGATGCGCTGCGCATGCACGAAGTCATTCGCACCGCCGTGGACCCGGTGACGGCATTGTCGGTCGGGCTGAAAGTGGATGCCGAGGCACTGCCCGCGGAAGTCGTCCAGGGCATTCAGGACGGCAGTATCAGCTTGACCAGTCCTGCGACGACAGTCGCATTGTTGAAGCTCGACGCCGTGGTTGGCGTCAAAGGCACAGTCGAGACGATCAATGGCGTCGATACCTTGACACGTGTGGGAATCACCTGCGCGCTCTGTCATTCGACTGTGGACGATTCCTTCGCGCATGGCATCGGCGCTCGCCTCGACGGCTGGCCGAATCGAGACCTCAATCCGGGCGCCATCATTGCGCTTTCGCCGGCGCTCAGCGCGGAAGCCAAGGCCGTTTACAACTCCTGGGGTCCTGGCAAGTACGATCCCCGCTTCAATTTCGACGGACTCAATGGTCCGCAAGTCATCCCGCCAGCCTTCGGTTTGCGCGGCATCCACAGCATTACCTCGACCGGGGATGGGGACGATCTCGCTTACTGGAATCGCTACGTAGGCGTGACACAGATGGGCGGACACGGCACCTTCTCCGAGCCAAGGACTGGCGTGTTCGTCGTGAATGGCAACGATGACCTGATCAGCGACAAGCTTCCGGCGCTGCAGGCCTACCAGCTATCGATTGCGGCTCCGCCAGCGCCGGCCGGGAGCTTCGATGCGGCAGCGGCTGCCCGGGGCGAGGCTGTCTTCACCGGGGTTGCGCGTTGCTCGACCTGTCACAGTGGACCGGAGTTCACTGACGCAAACATGCGCTTGCATTCCCCTGACGAGGTTGTGAGCGAGCCGGAACCCGCTGGTGTCCCCAGCTATGCGTCGCGCAGCGCCACCAAGCTTTACCGCACGGCTCCGCTCAAGGGCCTGTGGCAGCACGCTCCCTATTTTCACAACGGAAGCGCTGCCACGCTCGCTGACGTCGTTGAGATCTACAACAGTAGACAGTCGCTCGGCTTGACGGATGCTGAAATGACAGATCTCGTCGAATATCTGAAGTCACTATGATGATGACAACTGAGTGGAGCTGAACTCGACCGGAATGCCCGAGAAGGAGCGGGTTGCCACGACCAAACGGCGAGCAGTGGAATGAGAAACATACTTGCGACGATCATGTGGCTGTTCGTCGCCTCCAGCCCAGTAGATCCGGCGCAGGCGGAAGAGCGAGACTTCTATGGGCTACTGCGCTCCCGTGACTTGACGCCCTTCGGTTTTCTGCGGCTCGACATGCGGCCGGCGCATGCCGTCGCCATCGAACCAGGAAGTTGGGCGTTCGAGGCGGAGCTCGCGTATCAGAACACTTGGTCGCTGAGCTCGGAGGTTGAGGACTACCTGACGGATGCCGAAGGACAAGTACGTCATGATCTCGGGCCGGCAGACGTCGCCGCGATTCAGGCGCTCCCGGGCGAAAATTACCTTCTCGACGTCGAGTCCGCCGTCTTCGATCTGACGATTCACTACAAGTTCTCGCACGACTGGACGGGTTACTTTATTGCCAGCGGCGTTAGCTACCAGGGTGGCTTTCTCGACGGAACTATTGAGAGCTTTCACAAGACATTCGGGTTCAGCTCGTTCGGCCGCCCTGCAGCGCGACGCAATGACGTCAACCTGATCTACAACCTAAAGTCCGCGCAAGTCACCAGCTTCGGCTCACCGACAAGCGGCGGCTACTCTGATCCCACACTTGGGGTGCGCTACGTCGGCTTCGACTTGCCAGAGCCGTGGCACTTGGCCCTCGAGGCTGCTGTAAAGATTCCCGTTGGCGGGGAGCGGCTCCTGCTGTCCACGGGTCGGACGGACTACGGCTTCCAGGCGTCGATACAACACCGCGGAGATCGGCACGCCTGGTATGGCAACGTAGCCGCAGTCTACTACGCCGGCGCAAGCTTTCCAGCGCCGCAAGACAGCCAGGTCGTGCCGACCTTGATATTCGGGTACGAATACGCATCGACGGGCAACAGCAACCTGAACGTCCAGGCGTATGTGAGCGAGAGCGTTTTCCGGCGCCGTCAAACGGATCTCGAAGAGCTGTTGGGCGAGAAATTCCAGATCAGCGTCGGGATGCGCCATCGGCACAAGAACATACTGTTCACGTTCGGAATCACTGAGAACCTGCAGAACATCAACAACACGCCGGATATCGGGTTTCAGCTCGGGTTTGCATACGTCCCGAAACGTGCCCATGGAAGTCAGTAACTTCACCCACCAGACTCAAACATTCAAATGATCGGGTACGAGTCAATCTGTGGCGGACCATTACCAAAGTTCGATCATCACTCAGGATTGCCCTCGGCCG
>DATBMX010000476.1:0-11193 GCA_036554625.1 Aestuariivirgaceae bacterium | reverse complement strand
AGATCATGAACCAGAGGCGGTTCCTCGCTCTCGATCTGAACTACGGGAAGCGGATCGAATCGGAAATGTACGAATTTCTCATGGACAACGGCCTGAGCCGCGACGAATACCATTTCTTCCTGCACAACAATCTGCGCCACCACTGCATCATGGGCAACGATTACTACTGCACCAATGAACACAGGGTGGCCGAGAACGGGCGGACATGGGCAGCGGGCGAAGTGTTCGGCTATGACGAGATAACCCGGCAATATCACGACCGCTACAAGCTGCCCATCATGCACACGGAAACGAATTTCACACAGGGTTCTCGCGGCGACGAGGCGGTGGAGTGGTTATGGAAGCAATGGGCGAATGTCCTGCGCGTGCGCAACAGCGGCGTGCCGACCGTGGGCTTCACCTGGTATTCGCTCACCGACCAGATGGATTGGGACACCGCGCTGCGCGAGAATAACGGCAATGTCAATCCGCTCGGGCTTTATGATCTCGACCGCAACATTCGCCCGGTCGGACGCGCCTATCGCGCGCTGATCAAGGAATGGCAGGACATGCTGCCGGCGCAGAGCGTCTGCCTTCTCGTGCCGGTGGCGCTGCCGAGCGAAGCGGATGACCCCTATGTGCAGCGGAGGCGGGAGTGGATGCGGCAGTATCGGAAACGGCGAAGCGAGCGCAGCGCCGACAGGATCCAGGAGTAGCGGCCCAAGCTCCTAACCCGGCTGCACATTGCGCAGGCGCTCGGAGCGGCGGCGCAAAAGTTCCGCGCCGACGAGAAGGCAGATGGAGAAGAAGACCTGAATGGTGGCGGCGGCGGTTATGGTCGGGCTGATCATCTCGCGGATACCGCTGAACATCTGCTTTGGCAGGGTCCGCTGCTCGGCGCTGGCGAGAAACAGGGCTACCACGACCTCATCGAAGGAGATGACGAAGGCAAAGATGGCGCCTGCCACGACGCCGGGCAGGATCAGGGGCAGGACCACCTTGCGAAAAGCGAAAAAGGGAGTGGCGCCGAGACTTTGCGCAGCCTTGTGAAGATTCCAGTCGAAGCCGGTGAGCGTCGAGGTAACGGTGATGACGACGAAGGGTGCGGCCAGCGCCGTATGGGCGAGAGCAAGGCCGGTGAAGGTGCCGATCAGACCGAAATAGGCGAAGGCCATGAACACGGCGACGGCGACGATGATCACCGGGACGATCATGGGCAGGAGAAGGACCCCCATGACGGCGGAGCGGAAGGGAAGGCTCGCGCGCGACAGGCCGAGTGCTGCCATGGTGCCCAAGATGGTGGCGCAGATGGTGACCGTGACGGCGAGCCTGACGCTGAGCATGAGGGCTCCCGTCCAGCGCTCATTGCCGAAGAAATCGCGATACCACTGAAGCGAAAGCCCGGGCATGGGATAGCTGAAATAGGGCTCGGCATTGAAGGACAGAGGTATAACGGCGAGTATGGGCGCGACGAGGAACAGCAAGACGAGCGCAGTGAAGGCCCATCCCGCGTAAAAGAGCAGGCGCTCAACGGGCATTGCATAGGGCGGCGGTTTCAGCATCAGCCAAGCCTCACCTTGTCGATGCCGATGAACCGGTTGTAGACGAAGAACAGCGCCATGGTAACGACAAGCAGGATGGCGCTGAGCGCGCTCGCCTTGCCCCAATTGTTCTCCTGGTTCAGCGCGGAGGCGATGACGCCGCTGACCATCTGGTCGCCCGCGCCGCCGACGAGGGCCGGCGTAATGTAGTAGCCAAGGCAGAGGATGAATGTGAGAAGGCAGCCAGCGCCGATGCCGGGCATGGTCAAGGGCAGGTAGATGCGCCGGAAAGAGTAGAAGGGACCGCCGCCGAGAGAGCGCGCGGCGCGCATGTAGGAGGGAGAGATGCCTTTCATCACGCCATAGATGGGCAGAAGCGTAAACGGCAACTGGATGTGAGTCATGGCGGTGACGGTGCCGAAGCGGGAGAAGATGAGCTTCAGAGGCGCGTCGGACAGATTGAGGAACTGCAGCGTCTCGTTGATCGGCCCGTTGTCCTGGAGCAGCACGAACCACGCGGTGGTGCGGACGAGGAGCGACGTCCAAAATGGAACGAGCACGAAAATCATGAGAATGTTGGCGATCCGCTCAGGCGCATGCGCCAGAACAAGAGCGACGGGATAGGCGAGGAGGAGCGTGATCAGCGTGACCAGAGCGCTGATGTAAAAGGTTCGCCACAGAACGGAAAGATAGATCGCCTGCGAGGCGGGAACGCGCTTGATCTCGTTGTCGACATTCCGTTCGAGATCGAGCGATCGCAACAGATAGTGGTCGGTCAGGGCGCCGCCTGACTGCTTGATCTTCGCCCAGATCGGCCGCTCGCCCCAGATCTTGTCGGCAGCGATCATCTGTTCCTTGTAGGGCGGCGAGGTGAGGCTGAGCGACTTACGGACGCTGGCGATGACCTTGCTGCGAACACCGGAAATCTCGTAGTTCAAACGCTTGCCGATGAAAGCGGCGGTGTTCTTGTCCGCAACCTGCCTGAAATCGGCGACGAGGGCGGCATAGGTCTCTTCGCCCGGCGTCTCCTTGCCGTCCCAGCGGGCAAGGCTTGCGACCGTGCGCGGAAGCGTATCGGCGATGCTCGGGTCGTAGGCGGCGCGCGTCAGAAGAAAGACGACGGGCGCTGCAAAGGTGACGAGGACGAAGAGGAAGAGCGGAAGTATCAATATGAGCGCCCGGCCATGGGCTCTTCGCTCGGCCGCGGCGAACTGGCGCTGCAGAACGCCGGCGGGTCGGGAAGCCTGGAGCATCGGGGCAGAGGAAAATTGGCTGAGGGGCAGGGCAGCCCGCCTCTCAGCCGTTCGGTCTATTGCGCGACCCAGACGTTGAAGCGCTCGCGCAGCGTATCGAGATTGTCGGCCCAGAATTGGGCGTTGATGATGAATCCCGTCTTCATGTTCTCGGGATTCGTCGGCAGGTGCGGCAGGATATCGGGGTTGATGTTGGGGATAGAGTTCTTATTCCCCGGCCCATAGGAAATATAATTGGTTTGATCGGCCTGCCTGTCGGCGCGGCCGGCGAAAGCGATGAACTTATAGGCGGCTTCGCGATTCTTCGCGCCGGTCACGACGTTCCAGCCCTGCCAATCCAGGGCCTGGTGGTCCCAAAGAATGGCGAATGGCTTCTTGTCCTTCTCGACGGCATTGTAAATGCGGCCATTCCAGGCGGTTGTCAGAACCACCTGGCCGTCGACGAGCATCTGGGGCGGCTGAGCGCCTGCTTCCCACCAGATCGCATCCTTCTTGATGCTGTCGAGCTTGGCGAAGGCGCGATCGACGCCTTCAGGCGTGGAGAGGACGTCATAGACGTCCTTGGCGGCCACCCCGTCAGCGATGAGGGCCCATTCAAGATTAACGAAGGGGCTTTTCTGCAGGCCGCGCTTGCCCGGGTATTTTTCCAGATCGAAGAGGGCGGTGATCGAGGTCGGCGGCTCCTTCAGCTTGGTCGTGTCATAAGCGACGACGGTTGCGTAGAGGATGCTCGGGACCACGCATTCGCTGGCGTCGGCGCTGATGAATTCGTCGCGATTGAGGCCAAGCTTGGCCCAGTCGATCTTTTCGACAATGCCCTCCGCGCATGCAGCCATTGTGGTCATGGAATCATTCTCGACAACGTCCCAGGTGACATTGTTCGTCTCCACCATGGCGCGCACCTTGGCGATCTCGCCGTTGAATTCCTCTTCGATGACCTTGGCACCGGTCTCCTTCATGAAGGGCTCGAAAAAGGCTTTGCGGACGCTGTCCTGATAGGCGCCGCCCCAGGAGACGACGGTCAGGGCCTCCTGCTGCGCCAAGACGGGCACTGAAATGGCGGCGACGAGCAACGCAGCCGCAAACATTCTGATTTTCATGGTTACCTCCCTCGACTGATAAGCGACATCGCCGCTCCCTGTCCGTCGCGCGCGGCAAAGGAATAGGCTCTCTCTTCAATACCGGAGTTGTCCCGCGATCACAACTCGGCGCAGTACCGTAGAACATTACGGACGACTGGGTCCTCGCTGCCCAGGGTGCATGACGTTCTTGGCGTATCCTTCATAGTGGGCGATGTAGAAATCGGCGCTTGCCGCTATGCGGCGCACCGAGGGAAGGGCAGACATGGCCGCGAGCCAAGCCTTGAGCCGGCGGCACTCGACCGGGATGTCTAGGCCGCGATAATGGGTCCAGGCGGGAAGGCGCTCGAAGAATGGGTACCAGGCGAAGTCGAGAAGAGTGGGAGATTGTCCGAGCCAGAAGGGGCCGCCGCCCAGACGGGCAAGACCCTGCTCCTCGATGAAGCCGAAGTTGCGCATCGCCTTTTCCGTCAGGGACGCGGCTTGCCCGGGATCCTGGTTCTTCAGCAGGGCGTAGTGATCGGTGAGGAAATAGTCGTCGCAGTAATCGACCCAGATGCGCAGCTTGGCGCGCAGCGCAGGATCTCCCGGCATCAGCGGAGGGTCCGGGAAGACTTCCTCGAGAAATTCGTTGATGATGGCGCTCTCATAGACCGTGTGACCGTCGTGAATGAGCGCTGGCACTTTTCCGTATGGCGAGACATCGAGGAAGCGCTTCGGCTTGTTCTTGAGATCGATCTCGATAAGCTCAAACGGAAGGCCCTTCTCGAGGAGAACGAGCCTCGTTCTATGGGCGTAGGGGCAGATGGGGTTGGAGAAGAGTTCCATTATGTACTTATCGCATATGGGACTTACTCCCGGTGCATAGGTAATTGAAAGGCTTGATTTTTGTTGCGGCGCACACCATTTTGTCGCCCGAGGAGGGTGCCGCCCCGGCCGGATTTCAATGGCCCTTAAGGGCTCGTGCACCAGAAGATGCTCTCTCTCCCGAGCTTGACACAACGCCGGTGCCCGGCACCGGTGGACTAGGAATGCAACTCAATGGATTCACTGCATAAATCCGGCCTCGATCAGGGCAACGGTGACCGCGAGGCGACTGTCCGGACGATCGCTTCCACGCCCGCAGCCCGGGATCGCTGGGAGAAACGCGAGGTAACGGCAGACGATATCTTTGCGCTGGCGGGCAATGAGGCTCCCGCTCCGCTTGCCAAGGCGGCGGGGCCCGAGGAGGGATATTTTTCCCCAAATCTCGTCGATACGTATTTCCGCCAGATGGGGCAGGGCGAGCTTCTTTCCCGCGAGGAAGAGGTGGCGCTGGCCAAGCGCATCGAGGCTGCTCAGCGGCTGTTGCTGGCGGCACTTTGCCACATCCCTCTCCTGGCAGTCGGAATCGCCCGCTGGGGCGATGAATTCCTGGCGGGCGCGCGCGCTCTCGGCGAACTGATCGACCTGACCACCGCGAGCGGCGGTTCGAGCGCGGCTGCCTCCGAAGAGGAAGCGGAGGCGCATGCCGGGGCCGAGCTCGAGCGCGAGGCAAAGGTCAGCGTGCGGAAGCTGATCCGCCGCAGCCGCGAGATCGAGGCGCTTGCACAGGCGCGCATGAAGGCCGTTAACCGCGGCAAGGATGCGGCCAAGGCAAATCGCGAGCGCCTGCAGCAGCTGCTCGAGCAGTTCGTGCAAGGGGTGGAAGAGCTGTGTCTGCATCCGGACAGGCTTGCCCAGCTTCTCGAAGTCTCCGAGCGGGAGCAGAAGCAGGTGCAGCAGGCCGAAGTCGCGCTCGCGCGCCTGGCAGAGGGCGCCGGGGCGGCGCGCAAGCTCATGCTGGCGCGGCGCGATGGGCGCGATCATGATCGCGCGTGGTTCAAGGACGTGCGCAGGCCCGAGGAAGCCAAGCGAATCGAGGCCGCGCATGACGAGTTCAAGCAGCTCATGCTGCGCATCGGCCTGCCGGCGATCGAGTTCCGCCAGCGGATGGCGGAGGTAGGCAGGGCACGCCGGCAGCTCAAGAGCGCGCGGGAGGAAATGGTCAAGGCGCATCTGAGACTGGTCGTCGCCATCGCCAAGAAGTACCGCAACCGCAGCTCGCTCGATCTCCTGGATCTCATCCAGGAAGGCAATATGGGCCTCATGCACGCGATCGAGAAATTCAACTACCGACATGGCGTGAAGGTCTCGACCTATGCGGTGTGGTGGATCAGGCAGTCGATCGCGCGCGCCATCGCCGACAAGGGACGCACGATTCGCATTCCCGTGCACATGACGGAGACGGCCGCTCGCGTGCTGCGCGAGAAGCGCCGGCTGCAGCAGCAAGAGGGGCGCGATCCCAATGCCGGCGAGATCGCGGCGAAAACCGGTATCTCCATCGCTCATGTCGAGCAGGTGCTGCGGCTCGTGCAGGAGCCGACGTCGCTCGATCTGCCGGTCGGCGAGGACGGCGATGCAACGCTGGGCGACCTGATCGAGGCCACCGACGCCGTCGATCCGCAGGCGGCGGCGGAGACAAGCGCCATGCGCGATTCGGTGAACGAGGCGCTGGCCGATCTGCCGGCGCGCGAACAGCGGATCCTCAGGATGCGGTTCGGCATCGGCGGATCGGCCGAACATACGCTGGAAGAGATCGGCAAGGTGTTCGGCGTCACGCGCGAGCGCATCCAGCAGATCGAAGCCAAGGCGCTGGAGAAGCTCAGGCATCCGACGCGGTCGCGCAAGCTCGCAAGCTTCGTCGAAGGATAGGTTTACCACATCCCCTTGACTCGTCGCTCCGACGCAAGTCGGGGTCCAGCTTTTGGGCGACGGCAGAATGAAGTTGGATTCCGGCTTTCGCCGGACTGACGAATGGGAGACGTAGACGGGCCGCGGCCCCGCGTCTTATAAACGCGAAGCTCGGGAGAGACGATGGGCGCCACAGCACAGGGCAGGGATTACAGCCTCGTTGGACGCGAGTCGCAGTTCGCCGTCGCAAGAGGCCTTGTCTCGGCGCAGTGGTATGCCTGTCCGGTTCCGCGACAGCGCCTGAAGGAGCTCATGCAGCGCAAGGACGGGCCGGCGATCCGCGACACGATCCTGTGGATCGCTGGCTTCGCCGTCACGGGCGGGCTTGCCTATTATTTGTGGCCAGGCGCAATCGCCTTGCCGTTTTTCGTTGCCTATGGCGCGCTCTATGGATCGTCGTCGGATTCGCGCTGGCACGAGTGCGGTCACCGCACGGCTTTCAAGACCGCGTGGATGAACGATGTCATTTATCAAATCGCCTGTTTCATGATCATGCGCGAGCCAACGGTGTGGCGCTGGAGCCACGCGAGGCATCATACCGACACGATCATCGTGGGGCGCGATCCGGAGATCGCGGTGATGCGGCCGACCATGGCGCACAAGGTCATTGGCATGTTCCTTGCCGTTCCGCAGGTGATCGCAACGACAAAAGCGGTGGTGCGCCACGCGACGGGCAGGCTCAGCGCAGAGGAGACGACATTCATTCCCGAAGGAGAGCGCGGCAAGGTCTATGCGACGGCGCGCATCTGGCTTGCCGTCCACCTCGGCGTCTTCGCCCTCGCCGGCGTCTCGGGATCGATTCTGCCCCTGCTCTTCGTCGGACCTCTGCCGACAATGTATGGCGCGTGGCTGCATGTGCTCACGGGCCTGACCCAGCATGCCGGGCTTGCCGAGGACGTGCTCGACCATCGGCTCAACAGCCGCACGGTCCATATGAACCCGGTCTTGCGCTTCATGTATTGGAACATGAACTATCATGTCGAGCATCACATGTTCCCCATGATCCCCTATCACGCGCTGCCGCAGCTTCATGAAGAGATGAAACACTTCTGCCCGCCTGCCTATGCGAGCCTGATCGCGGCCTATCGCGAGATCATTCCCGCCCTGGTGCGGCAAGTTCGCGAGCCCGATTGGCATGTGGTGCGCGAACTGCCGCCGGGCGCGCGGCCGCTCAAGGCCGCTTCCTGAAAGGCAAGGGGTTCATGGTCTGGGTCTATGCTTGCGCGGCCGAAGACATTCTGTCCGAGGATGTGATGCGGTTCGACCACGCCGGGAAGACATACGCGATCTACCGCACCAACGATGACCGTTATTTCGCCACAGACGGGCTATGCACGCATGAGCAGGTGCATCTCGCCGACGGCTTCGTCATGGGCATGATCATCGAATGTCCAAAGCACAATGGCCGGTTCGACTTCACCACGGGCGAAGCCAAGGGCGCGCCCGCCTGCGTCGATCTCGCGACCTACCGGGTGAAGGTCGAAGGCGGACGGGTGTTCGTGGATGTGGGGTAGGTGGCGGCCCCGGCGCGTGTAATCTCCTTGTCTCGTCACCCCGACGAAAGTCGGGGTCCAGCTTTTGGGTGAGGCAGAATGAAGCTTGATTCCGGCTTTTACCGAAATGACGAAATTTGCGAGACGCTTTCGTCAAAAGCCAGACATGAGAAGAAAGTCATTGACAGCGTCACGCTGGCCGGCTATGCAATGGGCACGCTCGAGAAATGGGCGGTCAATCAGAAAAGAGATCGAAGGGTATCCCAGATTCGTCACCAGCTTTTGGGCGACGGCAGAATGAAGCTTGATTCCGGCTTTCGCCGGAATGACGAAAAAGAGGATAGTGGAATGTCGATTGCGCACTCTACAGATAATCGGGCGGGTCCTGAACGGGCCTGGCTTTGAGCTGGTCAAGCGCGGCGCGCAGCATGGAAAGCGTCACTGTCGCCGGGTCGGCCAAATTCGTATCGGGGTGAGGCAGGGGCCGGCCAGCGTCAGCCTCAGCAAAAACGTGACTCAGATGCGTTGACGCCACCTCGAAGAGGCCGCGTGTCGTTGCGTCAATCGCATCAATGACCTTGGCCTTCTGCCAATCGGTCGCAGGCGCTGATTGCTTCTCGAGCCGATCGAGAATCGCCGCGATGGCGCTTTCAAGCTGAGCTTTCTGCTCCGCCTTGTTCAGCGCCGTCCAATCTGCTGCAATGGCCATGACCAACCTATAACGCGCCCGAGTGGCGCAAAGTTTCGCTTCAGCGAAGGAGCTGCAGTCGTGATTTATGAGCAAATCGTCAAGAATGCGGGTCTTGAGGGCTCGCAGCTGAGCCAGGGAACGCTCGGCGTTCGAACGCCCATCGACGGAAGCGAGATCGGCCGCATCAGGACTCATTCGGCGACGGAGGTTAGAGACGCGATCGCGCGCGCGGCGGCAGCATTCAGTATCTGGCGCGAGGCGCCGGCGCCCAAGCGCGGTGAACTCGTCCGGCTGTTCGGCGAGGAGTTGCGGCGGGAGAAGGACAATCTGGGTCGGCTGGTTTCGCTCGAAAGCGGCAAAATCCTCCAGGAAGGGCTCGGCGAGGTGCAGGAGATGATCGATATCTGCGATCTCGCCGTCGGGCAGTCGCGGCAGCTCTATGGCCTCACGATCGCGTCCGAGCGGCCGCAACACAGCATGCGCGAAGTGTGGCATCCGCTCGGCGTGTGCGGCGTCATCACGGCGTTCAACTTTCCGGTGGCACCCTGGGCGTGGAACGCGGCGCTTGCCCTCGCGTGCGGCAATCCCGTGGTGTGGAAGCCTTCGGAAAAAACGCCCTTGTCGGCTCTCGCGACGCTCAGGCTGTTCGACAAGGCGCTGAGCCGGTTCGGCAGCGCTCCGGACGCGCTGCTGCAGGTGGTGATCGGAGGCAGCGAGGCGGGGCAGGCGCTGGTCGAGAATCCATCCGTCGCAATCGTCTCCGCCACCGGCTCGACGCGTATGGGGCGCGCGGTGGCGCCCAAGGTCGCATCACGCTTCGCCAAGGGAATTTTCGAGCTCGGCGGCAACAACGCGATGATCGTGGCGCCCACGGCCGATCTCGATCTGGCGGTGCGGGCCATCGTGTTCTCCGCCGTCGGCACCTGCGGGCAGCGCTGCACAAGCCTGCGGCGCCTCATCGTTCAGGACGATGTGTATGGGAGTCTTGTGCCGCGGCTCAAGTCTGCATACGGCACGCTGCCTATCGGCGATCCGCTGAAAGAGGGTGTACTCGTCGGTCCGCTCATCGACGGCCAAGCCTTCGACAAGATGGAGGAAGCGCTGGGCATTGCGCGCGACGACGGTGGTGAAATCTTCGGAGGCAAGCGAATCCTGACCAACGAGTTCCCCAACGGCCATTACGTCAATCCGGCGATCGCCGAGATGCCGGAGCAGACCGATATCGTTCGGCGGGAAACCTTCGCGCCCATTCTCTATGTCATGCGCTATGGCGAGCTCAGCCAGGCAATCGAGATGCAGAATGACGTGCCGCAAGGGCTCTCGTCCTGCATCTTCTCGAACGACATCCGGGAAGCGGAGACATTCCTGTCGAATGCCGGATCGGATTGCGGCATAGCGAATGTGAACATCGGGCCGTCGGGGGCGGAAATCGGCGGCGCCTTCGGCGGCGAGAAGGAAACGGGTGGCGGGCGCGAATCGGGCTCGGATGCCTGGAAGGCCTATATGCGGCGGCAAACGCAGACTGTGAACTATTCCCGCGCTCTGCCGCTGGCGCAGGGCATCCGCTTCGAGATCTGAGGCGCGAATGCGTGCGGTGGCAAAATTCCCGACAGACATCGTCGAGATCGAGAACGTCTTCATCCCATTGTCGGACGGGACCAGGCTTGCCGCGCGCATGTGGCTGCCCAAGGACGCCGAGCAGCATCCGGTGCCGGCGATTCTCGAATATCTGCCTTATCGCAAGCGCGACAGGACGGTCGATCGCGACCAGATGACACATCCCTATTTCGCCGGCCACGGCTATGCGGCGGTGCGCGTGGACATGCGCGGCTCAGGCGATTCCGACGGCGTGCTCAAGGGTGAATATCTTCCCCAGGAGCAGGATGACGCGCTCGAGGTGATCGACTGGCTGGCGCGCCAGAGATGGTGCTCGGGGGCGGTCGGGATGATCGGCATCTCCTGGGGTGGATTCAACGGCCTGCAAGTCGCGGCGCGGCGACCGCCGGCGCTCAAGGCGGTCGTCTCCATCTGCTCGACGGATGATCGGTATGCGGACGACATCCATTTCATGGGCGGGTGCCTGCTGCTCGACAAGATCTCCTGGTATTCGACAATGTTCTCGCTCAACACGTCACCCCCCGATCCGCTGATCGTCGGTGACGCGTGGCGGGACATGTGGATGAAGCGCCTCAAGGAGAGCGGCTTCTGGCTCGAAGACTGGCTCAATCACCAGCGCCGCGATGCGTTCTACAAGCAGGGCTCCGTGTGCGAAGACTGGAGCGCGATCCGATGCCCCGTCTATGCGGTCGGCGGCTGGGTCGACGGCTATACGAATGCGGTCTTCCGGCTGCTCGCCAATCTCCATTGCCCGCGCAAGGGGCTTAT
>DATBMX010000468.1:0-6470 GCA_036554625.1 Aestuariivirgaceae bacterium | reverse complement strand
GAATTTATCGGCGTATTCAAGCTTAAGATCGCCGAGCCAAGAGGATTCGGGCGGCCTGTGCCACAGGTTCTTCAGGGAATCGCCTGGATAGGCTTCGGCGAAGTTCTTCTTGGCGACGTCGGAGAGCAGAGCATCCGCTCCGGTGACCACCGGATTGTAGCCCGAGCCTTCGGCGAGCTGCGCCGCGACTTCCTTGGTGTGCAGATAGTTGATGAACTCGTAGATCTGATCGACGTTGGCGGCGGCCTTGGGCATGGAGAGACCGTCGAGCCATGTGATGGCTCCTTCCTTCGGCGCCTGGTAGGTGACGGGCTGGCCGTCCTTCTTGAGAGACAGGGCAGGCCCATCCCAAGTCTGACCGATCCACACGTCGTTCTCGATCAGCCCTGACTTGGTGTTGTCGGCTGAATCCCAGAACTGCTTGATCCAGGCCTTGTGCTCGATGGCAAAGGGCAGGATCACATCGTAGATCTTCTTGAAAGTCTCCGGATCCTTGAACGCATCGAGCATACGGTTCGAGGGAAGCTTGCCGGTGCCGTCCATCCACAGGCCGATGCCGAGCAGCATGGAATGCGGCCGGCCCTGGACATGGCCCTTCACTTCCTCGTTCCACAGATCGCCATAGGTCAAGGAGGCCGCGTCCTTGGGCTGCCATTTGTCGGTGCGCCAGGAGATCGCCTCGCTGCCCCAGACATGCGGCAGATGATAAAGCCCGTCCTCCCAGGTCCACAGGCTGGTCGAGCCCTCGAGCATCGCCGGAATGAGATTGCCGGTGTTCTTGAGCTTGTTCATATCGAAAGGAGCGAGAACGCCCAAATCCTTGAACTGCGGAGAGCGGTCGCGCGTCGGCTGGCAGAGGTCGAAGCCCTCGCCGCCGGTCGCCTGGAGCTTGTTGATCTGCTCTTCATTCTGCGAGAACGGCGTCATGTTGACCTTGATGCCGCTCTGCTTCTCGAAATTCGGGACGACAGGATCGGGAAATTCGTCCGACCACATCAAAAGGTTCAGTTGTCCCGATGAGGACAATGCGTTGCCGATAATGGCAGGTCCGGCAAAGGTGACGGCACCGGCCGCAGCGCTGGCCTTGAGCAGCGTACGGCGGCTGAAGGCCCTCGCCGCAAGCATGGTCTCAAGGCTCGAGCGGCCCGAATTACTGCGTTTGTTCATTAGTGCTCCTCCGAGGATACAGATGGTTTGTCGCCCCAGTCTGATGGTGCTGTCGTGGCGTGACAGCTTCGTGTCCGGTTTGTCCAGCTTCTTGCAATTGCTCGCGCGATAGTATGACGGTTCCGTGACAATGGGCAATGGGCGTTGGCAAGAGCCGGCGATTATGAGAGCCGGCCCAACCGAAAATTGCAGGGCGTGGGGGAGACCGTCGATTGCCCTGCGTTTGGCCGCGGGATAGAAGGCCAGAGGGAGACCATCATGCCGGGGCCACTCAGCCATCTTCGGGTTCTCGATCTGTCGCGCGTGCTCGCGGGCCCATGGGCCGGCCAGCTCTTCGCCGATTTCGGCGCGGAGGTCATAAAGGTGGAGAAACCCGGTGAAGGCGACGACACGCGCGGCTGGGGACCGCCGTTTCTGACCAATCCCGACGGATCGCGAGGCGATGCCGCCTATTATCTGTCGACGAACCGCGGGAAGAGATCCCTCGCCGTCGACATGGCTCGGGCGAGAGGCCAGGAGATCATCCGCAAGCTCGCGAGCCGGTCGGACGTGCTTCTCGAAAACTTCAAGGTTGGAGGCCTGAGGAAATACGGTCTCGACTATGAGAGCCTGCGTCCGCTCAATCCGCGGCTCGTCTATTGCTCGATCACGGGCTTCGGCCAGGACGGGCCCTATGCCAGGCGCGCTGGCTACGACTTCATGATCCAGGGGATGGGCGGCATCATGAGCATCACCGGCCAGCCGGAGGGTGAGCCAGGCGCGGGGCCCGTGAAATGCGGCGTAGCCTTTGCCGACCTGTTCACCGGCCTCTATGCGGTCGCCGGCGTGCTCGCGGCGCTCATGCACCGCGAGACGAGCGGCGAGGGACAGCATATCGATATCGCGTTGCTCGATGCGCAGGTCGCGGTGCTCGCGAACCAGGCGCTCAATTACCTGGTCAACGGCAAAGCCCCTGTCCGGCTCGGCAATGCGCATCCCAATATCGTGCCCTATCAGAGCTTCGCGACGCGGGACGGGCATTTGATCGTGACGGTCGGCACCGATCGGCAATTCAAGGAATTCTGCCGCATCGCGGGGCTCGATGCGCTGGCTGAGGACGTGCGCTTCGCAAGCAACCGGGCGCGGGTGCAGAATCGCGGCGAGCTCATCCCCATCATTGCCAAGGCGATGCTAACACGCAGCACGCAGGAATGGGTCGAAGCGCTCGAAGCCGCCGCCATACCATGCGGTCCGATCAACACAATCGATCAGGTGTTCGCCGATCCTCAGGTCCGCCACAGGGGCATGCGCGTGGACCTCATGCGAGAGAACGGGGTCAAGACGCCCGGCGTCGCCAATCCGGTGCGGCTGTCGAAGACGCCCATCGCCTATGAGCGCGCCCCGCCGACGCTCGGCTCCGACAGCGCCGAGATCCTGGGATCCCTCGGTTTCGGCGAGGCGGAGATCAAGGAGCTCAAGAAAGCGGGTGTGGTGGGGTGAGTGACGAGGTCGGATCGTCGCATAGGTGTTCGCCGACTCTGAAATGAAACGGGTGCTGACCGAAGCCAGCACCCGCGCATTGTGACTGTAATTTCGATCAGGCCTGTTCGATTCCCCATTCCTCGCAGAAGAAATAGCGTGTGGGATGTCCCTGGAAGCCCTTCACGCTCTTGTCGACGGGGAAGATGATCGAGCGCCACAGCGGCTGCACGATCGGCCCATCCTCCTGGAGAATGCGCTCAAGCTCGCCCACGATCTCGGAGCGGGCCTTCACGTCCAGCGTGCCTTCCGCCTTGGTCAGGAGCTCGTCGAACTGCTTGTTGGTGTAGGCCGACTCGTTCCACGGCACGCCGGTGCGATAGGCAAGGCCAAGCACCATGATGCCAAGCGGGCGGTGGGTCCATTCGGTGAAGCCGAACGGCACCTTGTCCCATACTTCCCAGAACTTGGCTGACGGCATCAGGTTGATCTTGCAGTTGATGCCGGCTTCCTTCCACTGGCCGACGATGGTCTCCACCGCCGCCTGCTCCCAAGTGGGCTCAGGCTTGCAGACGATCTCGGTGTCGAGGCCATCGGCGAAGCCCGCCTCTGCGAGCAGCTTCTTCGCAGCTTCGACGTCGCGCTTCATCTCCGGCAGCTGGAAATACTCCGGATGGATGCGGCCGACATGATGGTGCTCGGCCACTTCGCCCAGGCCCTTGTGCGCGATCTGGAGGACGGGCGCATTTTCCGTGGCGAGGCGGAACGCCTTGCGCACGCGCGGATCGTCGAAAGGCTTCTGATCGAGCCGCATGCGAGCAACCGCCGTCTGGGCGGTAACCGTCTCGACCACGTCGATGTGGGTCATGGCCTTGTAGAGTTCGAGCTGCTCGACATTGGCGTTGTAAGCGAGATGCACCTGCTTCGACTGGATCGCAGCGGCCGTGGCCGGGGGATTGTCGCCGAGATCGATGAATTCGACGCTTTCGAGATGGGCGCCGCGACCTTCGACCGCTTTCACGACGGCCTTGCGGCCCTCCTCATGCTCGACGAGCGAGAAAGCGCCCGTACCGCGCGAGCCGACCTTGTAGGTGCCGTTCTCCTTCGGATCGAGCATCAGGAACGGATAGTGGAAGAAAGACTCAGGCAGGCCGATGTTCGCCGTCTGGAGATTGAGGACGAGAGTCTTGGGGTCCTTCACCTGAATGGCGTTGGCGTCCCATAGGTCGTATTTCTTGACCGGCTCGCCCTTCTCGTTCTTTTCACCCGTTTCGGTGACCTTGAGCAGAATCGCCTCAAGCAATCCGAGCACGGACGATCCTGTGTTGGGATCGAGACAATGCTTGATGTTCCAAGCTGCATCCTCGGCGGTGAAGGGCTCGCCATCGTGCCAATTGACGTCGGCGATGGTGAAGGTCCAGGTCTTGAGATCGGGCGACACCTCCCATTTGGAAGCAAGATGCGGCCTCGTAATGTTGTCGGCGCCCGTGCGCGTGAGATAGCCGCACGTCTGGCGGACGATATTGGAGTCAAAGGCCCAGGAGAATGTATGGGGATTATCAACCTTGGGCACACGCATAGAGACTTTGACCGTGCCGCCCTTCGGCAAATCCTGCGCATACGCCGGCGGGGCAAAGGGCTCGCCCGTGATCTTGCCGGCCCACATATAGGCCGCGCCCGCCGACATGCCGAGCAGCGTCGAATAACGCACGAACTCACGGCGCGAAATAAGCTTGTCGGCAAGCTGCTGTTTAAGCTTCGGTACCCAAATATGTTCTTTGTCTGACATTAGCGACTACCTCCCAGGGTGTTCCGGACCCAATCGGGGCTTCTGCAACGCCCCGCATTCACAGACCGATCAGATCGGTGATCGGGCGAGCCTATCACCGGCTCAAGGCAAGTCAAATGGGTGAAACGCACTCACTCCGGCGACGGCTCACGGAAAGGCCGGCGGCGGCGTGAAGGCGCAATAATCCCTCTCGATCAGACCAGCAAATCGGATCGACGTCAGATCGCCGTGGAGAGGAGCGATGATCTGCACCCCGACGGGCAAGCGTGAGGGGGTCAGGCCGATGGGTGCAACCGTTGAGGGCAGGTAGAAGGCGCCCGAGTAGCCCGCCCAGAAGAGCTGATCGACCGTCGGCACATATTTGCCGTTGACGATGATTTCGCGCTCATGGCGTTCGCCTTCATGGTCATGCGGGAAAGCGGCGGATGCGGCGGGCGGACAGAGGAGCACATCGTAATCCGCAAAGAATTCCTGCCAGAGGAGCTTCAATGCATGGCGGCGATGATTGACGCCCAGCCAGTCGCGGTGCGACATGGTGTAGGCGCGCAGCATGCGGGCGTAGTAGCTTTGATCGGAGGGATCGAGCTCCCTCGCTTTCTTCAGGTTCGCAAGAAACTCCTCATCGCTCTGGCGACGGCTGGTGGCGGAGCGCAAGAGCTTGACATAGACGTCCCACGCCTCGCTTGCGGAAAAAGCTGGCCGCGCCGTCATCGACAGTTTCCTGACGCGAGGTTCGAGCCACCGGGCCAAGTCGGCGATGAGGTCTTGAACAGGCTGATCGACATCGCTCACCTCGCTGTTGAGCATGACGGCGATGCGGAAATCCTTCAGCTTGTCATGGCGCGGCGGAGCGAGCCGATAGAGCGAGACGGCTGCCTCGAGCTCGTCCGGACCGGCAAGAAGTTTCATGGCGAGAGCGAGATCGCCGGCGCTGCGCGCGAGCGGACCCGCAACGGAAATATCGCTTGGGGCAAAAACGCCCGGAAGATAGTGGCCGCGCATGGGCACGATGCCATAGGTCGGCTTATGGCCATAGACACCGCAATAGTGCGCGGGGTTGCGGATCGAGGCGCCGATATCGCTGCCGATCTCCAGCGCCGCCATGCCGGTTGCGAGAGCGACGGCCGCGCCGCCGGAAGAGCCGCCAGGAGCACGCGTCACGTCCCAGGGATTGTTGGTGGTGCCATAGATGTCATTGAAACTCTGCCAGTCGGCGAGCATCAGCGGCACATTGGTCTTGCCGTAAATGACGGCGCCGCCCGCCGCCATGCGCTCCACGGCGACGGCATCGGTCTTTGCGATGTTGTCGCGATATTGCGGCGCCCCCCAGGTGGACGGCGTGCCCTTCCAGTCGAAGGACTCCTTGATCGTCATCGGCACACCCTCGAAGGGGCCGCGTGTTTCGCCGCGCTTCAGCCGGCGGTCCGAGGCGTCGGCGGCGCGGCGTGCGCGCCTGATATCCGTCGCGATCACCGCATTGAGGCGCGGATTGCAGGCCTCATAACGCCGCCAGCAGACATCGAGCAGCTCGCGTGAACCGAGCTTGCGCTTGCGCAACAGCTTGCCGAGTTCTACTGCGGTTCTGAAATGAATCGGCGGGGATGATGTCATCGGCGGGCAATCCAGAAGCTTTACCGGACCTTCAATAGACAAATGAAAGCGGACGATCCAGCGGGTCAGGGACTTTCCTTGCACAGAGCACGGCAGCGCCGGCTTGCCATCGGCTATATCCTGGCGGGGCTCGGCGCCGCCATGTTCTCCTCCAAGGCGATCTTCGTGAAATTCGCCTATATGGATCGGCCCGATGCGGCGATGCTTCTGGCGCTCCGGATGCTGTTCGCCCTGCCCTTCTTCGCCGGCATCGGCCTTGCCGCGCATGCCAAGAGGAAGTCCCAAGGCCTGCCGGCGCCCCGCCTCAAGACGCTGGCTGCAGCCACTCTGTCGGGCTTCATCGGCTATTACATGGCCGCGATCCTCGATTTCGAGGCGCTCACCTATATTACCGCCCAGCTCGAAAGGCTGGTGTTGTTCAGCTACCCGCTGTTCGTGATGATCC
>DATBMX010000454.1:0-2114 GCA_036554625.1 Aestuariivirgaceae bacterium | reverse complement strand
CGCGCCCTGCGCGGCGAGGCGGGCTGACGCGATGCCTCTCTGGAACGCCCTTGCCGCTCTCATTCGTGACCATGGACCCTGCGCCATGGTCACGGTCATCGAGGTGAAAGGCTCAAGCCCGCGCGAGGCAGGCGCGCGCCTGCTCGTTACGAGCGCCGGCTCATACCGCGGCACCATCGGCGGCGGCGCTCTCGAATGGCGCGCCATCGAGCGTGCGCAAGGCCTGCTGTCGCGGAGGGAAACGGGCGCCTTTGTCAAAACGGCGGTTCTGGGTCCGGACCTTGGCCAATGCTGCGGCGGCCAGGTGAAGCTTCTGACTGAAATCTTCACGTCTGCCGATCTGCCGTGGATCGGCGAGTTCTCGCGCTGCGAGAAGGCCTTCCCCTTCGCCACCACTTTGGAGCTGGACCGGCCCGGCGCAAAACGATCCTTGTCCACGCTGGAGGGACGGCCGGGCTCGGCGCAGCTGATGTCAGGCAGCCGCCTTCTTGAAGTCTTCGGGGAAGACAGGCGCTCCTTGCTGCTCTTCGGCGCAGGCCATGTCGGCCGCGCCCTGGCGCTGGCCCTGGGCCCGCTTCCCTTTGCCGTGACTTGGATCGATGAGCGCCCTGGCGTCTTCCCTGCTGCGTTCCCGGCAAATGTCGCCCCTGTGCGCGCCGCAGATCCATTGGCGCATCTGGAAGCCGCGCGCGAGGGATCTTTCGTCATGGTCATGACCCACAGCCATGCGCTCGACTTCGATATCGTCTCGCAGGCCCTGCGCATTGACGCGATCCCTTATGTCGGCCTGATCGGCAGCGAAACCAAGCGCGCTCGTTTTCTGTCGCGTCTGCGTGCCCTGGGCATAAGCGAATCGCGGCTCAAGGCGCTGGTCTGCCCGATCGGAATTCCCTCCATCCGTTCGAAGGAGCCCGCCGTCATCGCAGCCTCTGCGGCGGCGGAGCTTTTGGCGCGTGATGAGAATGCAAGGCTTGAAGCCAGCCCCTTACCTGGACGCTTGCGGATCGCTTAGGATGGGCCAGGCCGGTGAGGACATGTCTCTCGAAGCTCAAGAAGCGCCATCCACTGTGAAATATGTTCTCGAGGCCATCGACATCGACAAATTTTTCGGTGACCTCAAGGCCAATGACAAGGTGAGTTTGCGCGTCGAGCCGGGCGAGATTCATGCTTTGCTCGGCGAGAATGGCGCCGGCAAGTCGACGCTGGTGAAGATCATCTATGGATCGCTTGAGCCCTCTGCCGGAGAGATCCGCTGGATGGGGCGGAGGGTCGCGATCACCAACCCTGCCGTTGCGCGGAAGCTCGGCATTGGCATGGTCTTCCAGCATTTCTCTCTTTTCGAGCCGCTGAGCGTCGCTGAGAACATTGCCCTCGCCTTGCCGGGCGATTTCAACATCAAGCTTCTCTCCGCCACGATTGCCCGCGTGTCCAGGGACTATGGTCTGCCGCTCAACCCCGCCGCCATCGTTGCCGATCTTTCCGTCGGCGAGCGCCAGCGCATCGAGATCATCCGTTGCCTACTGCAGAAGCCCAAGCTTCTCATCATGGACGAGCCGACCGCCGTTTTGACCCCGCAGGAGGCCGACCAGTTGTTCGCCACCCTTCGCCGCCTGGCCGAGGAAGGCTGTGCCATTCTCTACATCTCCCACCGCCTGCAGGAGGTGAAGCAGCTCTGCCATCGCGCCACCATCCTTCGCCACGGCAAGGTCGTCGCCGAGGCCGACCCGCAGAAGGAGACGGCGGCGAGCCTTGCCCGCATGATGGTCGGCGCCGACATCAAGGTTGTGAAGCCCTCATCCCGGCGTGCCGGGGGAGATGCGCGCCTGACCGTCGATCGTCTCAATCAGCCCGCCGCGGGACCCTTCGCTGTTCCGCTCAAGGACATCTCGCTCAAGCTTCGCGCGGGTGAGCTCGTCGCCATCGCGGGCGTCGCCGGCAATGGACAATCCGAGCTTTTCGAGGCTTTATCGGGCGAGCGCTTGAACGAGCGCCCCGATGCCATCGTCATCGACGGCGCGCCCGTGGGCCATCTCGATGTCGCCGAAAGGCGAAAGCTCGGTGCCGCCTTTGTGCCCGAGGAGCGCCTCGGCCATGGCGCCGTGCCTTCCTTTGTG
>DATBMX010000435.1:0-3112 GCA_036554625.1 Aestuariivirgaceae bacterium | reverse complement strand
CGGGATGGTCGACGTCGACCACCACCATCTTGGCGGCCCTGCGTGTCGTGCCTCCCGATTTGATGGCGCCGGCCGCCCGGTCGCCGATCTTGAGGAAGCTCATGAGTCCCGATGACTTGCCGCCGCCTGAAAGCGGTTCGTTCTCCGCCCGCAAATGCGAGAAATTTGAGCCTGTGCCCGAACCATATTTGAACAGCCGCGCTTCTCGCACCCACAGATCCATGATGCCGCCCTCATTGACGAGATCATCGGCGATCGACTGGATGAAACAGGCATGCGGCTGCGGATGCTCATATGCCGACTTCGACTTGATGAGCCTTCCCGTCTTGTGATCGACGTAATAATGGCCCTGGCTCGGCCCATCGATGCCATAGGCCCAGTGGAGGCCCGTGTTGAACCACTGCGGCGAATTGGGTGCGCATTTCTGCGTGGCGAGCATGTAGCAAAGCTCGTCATAGAAGGCGCGCGCATCCTGTTCCGAGTCGAAATAGCCGCCCTTCCACCCCCAATAGGTCCATGTTCCGGCTAGGCGATGGAAAACCTGCTTTGCCGATGTCTCGCCTTTGCGCCGTCCATTTTCGGAAAGCTCCGCAAGCTTCTCCTCGTCAGCCGCCGACCGCCACAGCCAGGAGGGAACGTCCTCCTCTTCGATTCGCTTGAGCGCCGCCGGAACGCCTGCTCTTCGGAAATACTTTTGCGCCAGAATATCGCACGCCACCTGGCTCCAGGCGGCCGGCACTTCGACATCGCTCGCCTTGAAGACCACCGATCCGTCCGGATTGCGGATTTCGCTTGCGGTTAGGCGGAACTCCAGCTCCGCATAGGGAGATTGTCCGTCCTTGGTGAAATGCCGCTCGATTCGCATTGTGTGGCCCCATCGTTTGTGTTGTGTGGTTGCCGAAGGCAAACCTCTCCATTCACAGGGTCGGTCCCCTATGTTGCAGGCGTGGATTTTGAATAAGCGGAGTCTTCCCTCCCCAATGAGGCTGTTTAGCTCCAGCCCGGCAATCTATACAAACTATTGTACATGGCGTTTCAAGAAACACAATATCTTGACAGTCTGAAGGTTCCTCGATCTGTGGAAATCTCGATTCGGGTTATCGCGGGCCGCTTGGGAATCCGTGAGGGTCGCGCTTAGTTCCGAACGCCTGCTCAGATAGAATTCCCCATGGCTCGAAGATGGCTCGCAACCGGACTCTTTATATTGGCCTCTTTGGCAAGCAGGACCGCGTCGGCCATAAATTGGGAGGGACATGACGACTGGCTGGCCGACTCCCCGCCGGCTCTTGAGCTTCAGCGCCATTTCGACGGCCGCGTGATGCCGCTGCCGAGCGACAAGTCCGAGCCCGACTGTCAGAAACGCGAGGATGTAGGCAGAGTGCCGGCCGATCCTTACGAGCCGGTGCCCATGCTTTGCCGGGAGGGCGAAACGCCGGAATGACTGGGATGAATTTCACTGTTTCGATTCGTCGTCCGACGAAATTCGGTTCCAGCTTTAGACGCTTGTCAAGTTTGGCTGAATTCCGGCTTTCGCCGGAATGAGATTAAGTAGGTTCTACCGCAGCTTCGCTTCCGGACCCAGGACAGGCTTGGCTACCCACATGTCTCCGGCAGCAACGATGCAGGAGATCTTCTTGCCGTTGGTGATGAGCAGCGACCAGCTCCCGTTGTCCGAGGTGAATATCTGGAACAGCGAGCCGTCATTGGCGACGCCGACGCCTTCCATCCGCTCTTTGTAGTTCATTTCCAGATGCTTTGCGAACTCGGCCTGCGGCGCGCAGGCTGCTGCGAGAGCGGAAGGCGCACTGAGCGAGATTGCTGTAATAACTGCAAGTCCGGCCAATCCAGATGGAACAGGCTTCATCGAGGAATTCCTTTCTAAACCCTCGCTCGCCTGCTCTCCCTGAATCCCAGCCGTGGCGATGCAGTTTGCTTAAGAAGTAATTGCCTCTACCGCCAATTGGTTCCTGTTCGACTCTCGCAAAAGAAAGAGGCGCGTGCCCGGAGAACGAGTCGCGCCTCATGAACGTCACCAACCCTTAACGCGATTAACACGATTAACTCGGATCGGCTCCTGCCCCAGGGCTTGCGACTCTCGAAACGCATTTGTCAACTTAAAGTTCCGTCTCGCATGGCAATGTTGCTATGCTGAACGCGCTTGGGCCAAGTTGGGAGCGCAAGATGCAGAAGTTGCAGGCGCAAGGCGTGCATCACATAACCCTGTTGGGAGCCGATCGCCAGACGTCGATCGATTTCTGGGAAGGCGTGCTCGGCATGCCCTTCGTGTTCGAACAGCCGAATCTCGATGCGCCCGATCAGAACCATCTTTACTTCGATCCTGGCGATGGCAGGCTGATCACTGTGTTCACAAGCGAGGAGTGGCGGCAGGATGCTTCACCCGTTCCCACCCGTACGGGCAGCGTTCACCATCTTGCCTTCGCCGTGTCGCGCGCCACTTACACGCAGGCGGTCAAGCGGCTGAAAGAGCGCGGCATCGGCAATTCCGGCGAGGTTGATCGCGGCTTCATGTATTCTGTTTACTTCCGCGACCCGCTGGGCCTCTTGGTCGAACTCGCCTGCTACAAATTCGAGCCTCCCTCGGGCACCACCCATGCCGACGTGCTGCGACTTGCCCACAAGATCAGGCTGGCGCGCGGCGCGTACAACATCGCCGATGAACATTTGGCCGACGCCATCGAGCAGCTCTCCCTGCCGCCGACGAAAAAACCATGACCCCCCTTCGAACTTTTCCTTGTATTGCCGTAAAATATCGCCATTTTATCCGCGTCAATCCACTGGACTTGCTGACCTGTTGCGCCCCAGGGCTTAACGATCTGCTATGCCTGGGAAGGTTTGATGAGCCGCCATGCGGCTCCGTCGAGAGCTTTTTTGGAGAAGTTGAGATGCCGGTAGGCAAGGTAAAATGGTTTAACACCACCAAGGGCTATGGCTTCATTCAGCCGGAGAACGGTGGCTCGGATGTGTTCGTGCATGTCTCAGCAGTCGAGCGCGCCGGATTGAAGGGGCTGGCTGAAGGTCAGCGGATTTCCTATGACGAGCAGCGCGATCCCAAGCGCGGCAAGACATCGGCCGAAAATCTCAAAGCCGTCTA
>DATBMX010000280.1:0-3136 GCA_036554625.1 Aestuariivirgaceae bacterium | reverse complement strand
CTCGCAGCTATGGCAGAGGACGCAGGACGCTCTCAAAGGCGACTATAACGGGGAAATGGCCAAGGCCGTTGCTCTCAGGCCTTACCGTGAATTCTCGGTTGCCTACCGCCCTGCTGACGATGAAACACTGGACACCATCATCCTGCCGGCTCGCGAGATCACCGGCTCGCTTGGAGCCCAGTATCCCAGCATCAGCTCGAACGCCCTCCCGTACGGAAGCGGGATTAAGCCGACCGTTCTCGACGGTACAATCGAGATAGCGGCAATCGACACCCAGAACATCACGACCATTGCCAAGACACCGCCGCCGGAACCGGTTGATAGCACTTTCATGCTGGCCAAGGGCGAGACGCTTCACGACCGTCTGGTCTCCCTTGGCGTCACCATAGAGGCCGCCCGGGCGCTCACCAGGGCGATCGAGCCGGTATACCCTCAAGAACTCATCAAGCCAGGTCAGATTTTCGAGATCACTCTCGACAAGCAGCAGGACTTTTACGGCAACGACGTCATCTTCCCGGTGCGAGTGGCGTTTTCGCCTGGCGCCAAGGAGGAGGTCCTCGTTGAGTCCGATGAAGATGGACAGTTTGTTGCCCGTCTCGACGGAGAGAAGGAAGCCGCGCCCTCGCGCTTTGCCTCCGCACCCCAGTACCGCGCCAAGGCCAGCATCAGCTCCACCTTGTACGCAACTGCCAAAGACCAGGGGGTTCCGGACTACATCATCGCGGAGATGCTGCGTATTTACGCCTACGATGTGGACTTCCAGCGCCAGGTCCGCGCCGGTGATGAATTTGAGCTGTTTTATGGCAACCCCATCACCGGCACGTCGCGCAATCGCAAGGTGTTGCTTTATGCCTCTCTGGATTATGCGGGGGGTAACAAGACCTACTATCGTTTCACCACGCCCGATGACGGTCAGACCGACTATTATGACGAGAAGGGCCGCAGTGCTACCAAGGCTCTTGCCAAGACGCCGGTCTCCGGCGCCCGCCTCACGTCCGGCTTCGGAATGCGTAAGCATCCCCTGCTTGGATATTCAAAGATGCATATGGGAGTGGACTTCGGCGCTCCACCGGGCACGCCGATTAAGGCGTCGGGCGATGGCGCGGTCGAGTTCTCGGGACGCAACGGCGCCTACGGCAATATGGTCAGGATAAAGCACCCCAACGGCTATGAGACGCTTTATGCCCACATGAGCCGTCTGGCCGAGAACATCACGGCGGGATCAAAGGTAAACCAGGGCCAAATTATCGGTTATGTAGGCGCAACCGGCAGGGCGACCGGACCACATCTTCACTACGAGGTGCGCCTCAACAAGAAGCCGGTCAACCCTCTCAAGGTCAGCGTTGCCGGCGGCCGCCAACTGCAGGGCGCCATCCTCAACTCCTTCCTGGCGCATAAGACTTCCATTCTTGCCATGATGAAGAATGCGCCTTCCACTACGCGCGTAGCGCAAAATCAATAACGCCATCTCTAGCGCGAAAGCCTACGCTGCCTCGGCCTTCACCGCATCGCCATTGAGCAGAAGCCCTTGGGCGTTCGCTGAAACCTCAACCGACGCCCCGTCGCCGATCTCCCCGGCCAGAATTTTCTCTGCCAATGGATCCTGCAGGTGCCTCTGCATCACGCGCTTCAGCGGTCTGGCTCCATAGGCGGGATCATAACCCTTGTCCGCCAGCCACTCGCGCGCCGCTTTATCGAGCGCGATTGTGATCTTGCGGTCCGCCAGAAGCCGCTTCAGGTGGTCGAGCTGAATATCGACAATTGCCGTCATGATCTCGCGTTTGAGCCGGTGGAACAAGATGATGTCGTCGAGCCGATTGAGGAACTCGGGCCGGAAGTGCCCGCGCACCACCGCCATAACCTGATCGCGGACCGCATCCACATCCTGCTTCTCGCCGAGCGAAACAAGATACTCGGATCCAAGATTTGAGGTCATGACGATGATCGTGTTTCGGAAGTCGACGGTGCGTCCATGCCCATCCGTCAGGCGGCCGTCGTCGAGCACCTGCAAAAGTATGTTGAAAACGTCGGGATGCGCCTTTTCGATTTCATCGAACAGCACCACCTGATACGGACGCCGGCGAACCGCTTCGGTTAACGCCCCGCCTTCGTCATACCCGACATATCCAGGCGGCGCGCCGATCAGCCGCGCAACCGAATGCTTTTCCATATATTCCGACATGTCGATGCGAATGAGCGCGTGGTCGTCGTCGAACAGAAACTCCGCCAGCGCCTTTGTCAGCTCCGTCTTGCCCACGCCTGTGGGTCCTAGAAACATAAAGGAGCCGATGGGACGGTTGGGGTCCTGCAGCCCCGCCCGCGCCCGCCTGACGGCCGTGGAAACCGCCCTGACGGCTTCAGTCTGGCCGATAACTCGTTTGCCCAGCGCCTCCTCCATTTTCAGGAGCTTTTCCCGCTCACCTTCGAGCATCCGGTCGACCGGTATGCCGGTCCAGCGCGACACGATCTGTGCCACATGCTGCTCCGTCACCGCCTCTTCCACCATTGGGCCTTCGCCGGTCTTCCCCTCGATATCCTTGATTTTCCGCTCGAGAGTGGGAATGACCCCATAGGCAAGCTCGCCCGCCCGCGCCAGGTCTCCGCGCCGTTGCACTTGTTCCAGCTCGATGCGCGCGTGTTCAAGCTCCTCTTGCATCTTTCTAACCGATCCCAGCCTCTCCTTTTCCCCCTGCCAGGCAAGGGTTAGCGTGTTGGCCTTCTCTTCAAGATCGCCAAGCTCCTTCTCCAGGCGCTCGAGTCGTTCCTTCGAAGCTCGGTCGGTTTCCTTTTTCAGCGCCTCTCGCTCTATTTTGAGCTGAATGATGCGTCTATCGAGTTCGTCCAATTCTTCGGGTTTCGAATCCACCTGCATCCGCAGCCGGGCCGCGGCCTCGTCCATGAGGTCGATGGCCTTGTCCGGCAGGAAACGATTGGTGATGTATCGATGCGACAATTTCGCCGCCGCCACGATTGCCGAATCGGTGATCCGTACCCCGTGATGCAATTCGTATTTTTCCTTGATGCCGCGGAGGATTGAGATCGAATCTTCAACTGTCGGCTCAGTGATGAACACCGGCTGAAATCTGCGCGCCAGCGCCGCATCTTTCTCCACATGCTTCTGATATTCGTCGAGAGT
>DATBMX010000331.1:0-4775 GCA_036554625.1 Aestuariivirgaceae bacterium | reverse complement strand
CAGGCTTGAGCGCCTGGCCGAGCGGCTTTCCGACTACCTCACCGAGCCAAGTCACCCCAGCCTGCTGCATGGCGATTTGTGGACCGGGAACGTACTGGTGCGGGGGAAGAGGATCGCCGGCTTCGTCGATCCCGCGATCTACTGCGGACACCCGGAGATCGAGCTCGCCTTCACCACCATGTTCGGCACGTTCGGCGCGCCCTTCTTCGAGGCATACGCGGTGCTCTTGCCGCTTGATCGGGAATTTCGCGCCGTCAGGTGCGCATTATACAAACTTTACCCGATTCTCGTGCATGTGCGGCTGTTCGGCTCGGCCTATCTTCCGCCGATCGAGCAGACCTTGGCGAGAATCGGATTGTAGCGCTTGCCAAAAAAGAACCGGCCCGGAGGTCCCGGGCCGGTCTTCCCTGCGAAACGAGCCGAACTCCAAAGGCATTGCCTATTAGATGGGCTCTGGCTCGCCCCCCCATTCTTTTCCTAAGCCGCTAGTGTCGAAGATCAGGTTCCCTCAAGATCTCGCGCGCTTCAGTCATTTACGCTTCTGGCGTCTGGCCCCCCAGCCCCGCCGTCGTCGTGATGAAAAGCTACCCACCCCCCGCCGTTCATTCAACTTTGGACAAGAGTGCTGACGCAAAACGAGGGGCACCTGTTGCCCAAATGCAAATCGAACGCCTGAGCCATGAGGAAAGTCATTTTAATCACGCAAATTCAATATGTTGGTTGCCTGCAACACGGCTTGTGAGGCACCCCGAATTGTCAGCACGCGGCGTCACAATTGACGGATTGTGGCGAAATCATTGCAGTGCTCTGTGGCTCTTCCGCAACGCACCATTGTCGGAGCGGCTTGAGCGCCTCTCCGCATGATTCGAAAGCTAGCGGTGCAGGGACACGCTCGCGGCCTGGCGGTACGTGTTGGTGTCCTCGTTGAGCTGCATGATGTTGATCTCGTGTCCGGTGTCGGACACGTTGATGCTCATGCGGCCTGAGAACTTGTCGCCGGAAATCTTGGCGTGAATGGTCTTGTCCCGCGCCGAGCCCGTCACGCCGCCGTTCGCATCGTAGGTCTTCTCGTTCCACGACCCCCTCACCTTGCCCTTCTTGTCGGTGAGCTTGGTGGTGGCGTCGATGCTGTAGTCGACGCCGGCGCAGCGCAGGTGCTGGTTGAGGGTGCTGCCTGCCACTTTGTAGGTCGCCTTGCAGGCGACTTTGAGCGGATCACCCTTGTTCGGCGTGACGGTACCGCCGCCTTTCCACTCGCCGCTGAGCGCTTCAAACGGGTTGCTGCCCGTCGTGGGGTCGGCCGCTCCGACCGGCGTGGCCAGACCCAGCGCGAGGACGACCGCAACGAGAGGCATTGCGCTGACGGTCAACGGCAAAAACAGGCGATATCCCATGGGTATTCCTCTGGTTGGGTAGGTCGAAAAATGAGCCTGGGGACGGGTCTTGCGATGACGGGCTGTTGCCGCTTCTCGCGCCCTTGGTGCATCATGCAGAAAAAACATGGCAGGGGAAGGATCAATGAAGCTATTGCGTTATGGCGAGCGGGGCGTGGAAAAGCCCGGAATTCTGGACGCCGAGGGCACGATTCGCGACCTCTCTGGAGTGATCAAGGACATCGAAGCGGCAGTGCTCGGCCCTGACGGTCTGAAGCAGCTCAAGGCCCTCGATCTCGTCAAGCTGCCGGCTGTCCCTGGCAGCCCGCGTCTCGGAGCACCGATCGCTTTCGTCCCGAAATTTCTCGGCATCGGCCTGAACTACCGCGACCATGCCGAAGAAACCGGCATGCCTATTCCCGAGGCGCCGATCGTGTTCGCCAAGGCCACCTCGTGCATTTGCGGCCCGTACGACCCCATCCTCATGCCCAAGAGCTGGGAGCGTATGGACTTCGAAGTGGAGCTCGCCTTCGCCATCGGAAGGCCGGCAAGGAGCGTCTCCGAAGCTGACGCGCTTTCCTACGTGGCAGGCTACATGGTCGCCGACGACGTATCGGAGCGCAGCCTACAGAAGGGCGGTGCGGGCGAGTGGATCAAGGCGAAGAGCTACGACAGCTTCGGACCGCTCGGCCCTTGGCTTGTGACGGCGGATGATGTCCCGGACCCGCAGGCGCTCAGTCTGACCCTCAACCTCAACGGCGCGCGCATGCAAACCGGCAATACCTCGACCATGATCTTCGGCGTGGCGCATCTCGTGAGCTACATCAGCCGGTTCATGACGCTCCAGCCAGGCGACGTCATCACCACAGGCACGCCGCCGGGCGTCGGCATGGCACGCAATCCGCGGGTGTTCCTGAAAGAGGGCGATGAGATCGTGCTCGCCGTGGAAGGGCTGGGCGAGCAGCGGCACAAGATGGTGCGTGAGGCCTAGCGCTTCCGCTTCCACCACGCGTGAAAATGGTGCACGGGGCCCCTGCCCTTGCCCGATCCAATGTCGAGCATGTCAGCGTTGCGGATTGCTGCCGTGACGTAGTCCTTGGCCGTTGCGACGGCGTCAGGCAGCGATGCCCCCTTGGCGAGTTCGGCGGCGATCGCCGACGACAACGTGCAGCCGGTGCCATGCGTATTGCGGGTTGCGACCCGCGGCGCCTCGAGGCGCTCGGGTTCGACGCCTGCAAACAGGATATCGATCGAGGTCGAGCCTTCGCCGTGACCGCCCTTTATCAGCACAGCCTTGGCGCCGGCGTCCTTCAGCTGCCAGGCCTGCATGGCCATCTCGTATTCATTGCCGGCAGGCGAGCAGGCGAGGAGCGCCGCGGCCTCGGCAAGATTGGGCGTGATCAGGGTCGCGAGCGGGATCAGCCTGCGAAGCGCATCGACGGCGCCAGGATCGAGCAGCGGATCGCCGCTCGCCGCGATCATCACCGGATCGAGCACGACCGGCACGCCGCGGTAGTCTTTCAGCCCTTCCGCCACCGCCTCGATGACCGGCGCCGTCGCAAGCATGCCGATCTTGATGGCATCGACCTGAAGGTCGTCGGCGACCGCGCGCATCTGGGCGAGCACGAAGTCGGCCGGAACAACATGCACGGCCTCGACGCGCACCGTATTCTGCGCGGTGAGTGCGGTGATGACGCTCGCGCCATACACGCCAAGCGCGGAAAACGTCTTGAGGTCGGCCTGGATCCCGGCGCCGCCGCCTGAATCAGAACCGGCAATGGTGAGCGCAATCGCCGTCATGCGCGCGGGCTTAGCCGATTTTCGCGAGCCCGGGAAACATTTCCAGGATCCAACCGGCGATCAGCGTCATGGAGTTGGTCAGGAACAGGATGCCGGTGAGCACGAGAAAGCCGCCGAGTACTTTTTCCATGGTGGCGAGATGCGGGCGGAACCGCTGGAGCGCATTGAGGAACGGACGGACGGCAAAGGCAGCGGCGATGAAGGGAATGCCGAGGCCGAGCGAATAGACGAGGAGCAGAAGAATGCCCTGACGCACCGTGTCCTCGCCCGCGGCCATGAGCAGAATGGCGGCAAGCACCGGGCCGATGCAGGGCGTCCAGCCGAAGGCGAAGGCAAGCCCGATCACATAGGCGCCGAGAAGACCCGCGGGCCGCGCGTCGGCATGATAGCGCGCCTCGCGATGCAGGATCGGAATATGGATCACGCCGAGGAAATGCAGTCCGGCGACGATGATGACGACGCCCGCGATCTTGCTGAGCAGCCCGAGATTTTCGGCAAGCAACTGCCCTGCGAACGTCGCCGTCGCGCCGAGCAGCACGAACACAGTCGTAAAGCCGAGCACGAAGGCGAGCGAGGACAGCACGACCGTGGTGTAGACGTGGGACGGCGTCTCGTCCTCGCCGGCAAGCTGGTCGAACGTCGTACCCCCGAGGAAGCAGAGATAAGGCGGCACGAGCGGCAGTACGCAGGGCGAGAGGAAGCTCAGCAGGCCCGCGACCAGCGCTCCGAAATAGGTGACGTTCATGCGCGCCTTCTTGTGTTCGCCATCCTGAGAAGGCCGCGGACCGCGGCCGTCTCGAAGGATGCGGCCTCATGGTTCGAGAAACGGGCTTTGGCTGCAAGACCCTGAGGCATCACTTTAACGTCAGTGGCGGGCGTCAAGCTGCGGCGGCGCGGGCGCGTTCAGCGTTCTTGCGGATGGCAGCGATGTTGTCGGCGTAGCTGCCGCCTTTGAATACACCCGAGCCGGCAACGATCGCGTTCGCGCCGGCCTCGGCAACGAGCCCGACGGTCGAGGCATTGATGCCGCCGTCGACCTCGAGATGGATCGGGCGCGACCCGATCATCTTGCGGATGGCCCTGATCTTGTCGATCTGCGACGGGATAAAGGCCTGACCGCCGAACCCGGGGTTGACCGTCATCACCAGGATGAGATCGACTTTGTCGAGGACATGGGCAAGCGCCGCTTCATGCGTCGACGGCGTGATGCTGACTCCAGCCTTTTTCCCGAAACTTTTGATCAGCTGAAGCGAGCGGTCGAGGTGCGGGCCGGCTTCGGCATGCACGGTAATGATGTCCGAGCCTGCCTTGGCGAAAGCCTCGATGAAGGGATCGCAGGGCGCGATCATCAGATGCACGTCGAAAATCTTCTTCGAGTGCGGGCGGAGCGCCTGTACCACGTCAGGACCGATGGTGATGTTCGGGACGAAGTGACCGTCCATCACATCGACGTGGATCCAGTCGCAGCCGGCCTCATCGATGGCGCGCACCTCCTCGCCCAGCCGCGCGAAGTCGGCCGACAGGATCGACGGGGCGATCAGGACGTCCCTGCTCATGGCACTCCCTGTTCTCCCTCTCCCCATGCCTGCAGAAGCATGGGGA
>DATBMX010000262.1:0-2889 GCA_036554625.1 Aestuariivirgaceae bacterium | reverse complement strand
ATCCAGACCGGAAAGACCGGCGCCGATTGGGCTCGCCGAACTTGCTGATGTCAGCGATGCAAGACCGACAATGGCTGCGGCAGCAAACAGACTCGTAAGCTTTCGCATGAAACGCTCCTAAGACGACCCCTCTCCCTGGCGTCGACCTATCAAAACTAACAAAGGCGGCCAATAAATGGCAAGGGAGCCCAGAGGCCCTGGGCTCCCTTGCGTAAGCTGTGGATGAACTACTGGTTGGTCGTGCCGGCGTTGTTGTCCGCCGGAGCCGCCGGTTCAGGCGCAGCAGGTTGCGCCGGCTGAACCTCGGTGGTCGGCTCGGTCGTCGCGGGTGCCGTCACCGTGTCATTGTCGGGATAGCCGCCGAACATCGCGAAGCCGATCAAGAGAACGGCGACGACGCCGAAGATCACGAAGGCTATGCTGGATCCGCCATAACCCGATCCATAGGGACGGCGATTGTAGGCATCCTCCGGGGGCACGCGCGTGCGGTTTTCCGTATCATAAGGATCATGAGTCATGAGACTGCTCCTCTCTTTTGACCCTGCCCGAAAACGCGCATCACGGATGATTGTTCCCACGCGTAAGGTTCTGTGATGACCACTAAGTTGCTCGGTTTATTAAACTTTTTTCCTCACCCGGTTGTTCCGGACAAGACGCGGGCGGATGAGCACGTCATAGGCGGCCATTGCGCAAACCAGGACGATGACCACGATAAGATCGATCTCCGGTACATACCAGGCGAGAATGGCGAGTGACGCGACAAGCGCCAAAATTCCAAGAAGCCTTAGAAGCTGATCCGCCATTGACGTTCCTCAATTCATGCTGCCGACTCGACGGCGCTCGTGAACCATCGCGCCGTGCGCAGCAGTCGCGCATCTTCACCATATCTGCCGATAAGCTGAACGCCCAGGGGCATACCTGTTTGACCGAGCAATAGAGGCAATGTAACGGCGGGTACGCCGCAAAAGGTCCACAGACCATTGAAGATGGGATTGCCCGTTGCGTGCAGACCAGCTGGCGCCTCGCCGGTCGCCGCTGGCGTGACGATGGCATCGAAACGGTCGAACAGCTGTTCGAGCCCCCGGCGCAGCGCCAGGCGCCAATCGCGCGCCTCCAGATATGCGGCGGCGGTAATTGAATAGCCATCCTCGAGAAGCGCGCGAAGCTGATCGCTGAGCTGATCCTTGCCCCGGCGATAATAGGGATCGAGATGACGCGCCATCTCTGCCCGCATGAGGGTGCGGTGGGCGCCGGCCCATTCACCGAAGACGTCGGGCAAGGCCACTTCCGCGCAGGCGGGGCCCAGAGCGTCCACGATTTCGGCGAAGGCTTCCTTGGTTGCGCCTTCCGCCTCGTCCCACATGAGAGTCTTGACGAAGGCGAGCGACGGCGTGACGGGCGGCTTGGTGCGTGCGATGTCAAGCAATCTTGGCGGCGCAAGAAGACGCGTATCGGCATCGGCAGGATCGTGGCCCGCCAGAGCGTCAACGAGGAGAGCGGCGTCTGCGATCGAGTTGGCGAAGACTCCGATCGTGTCGAGAGACGGCGAGAGCGTGCGCACACCGGTGCGCGAGACGAGGCCGAAAGTCGGTTTGAACCCCACGACGCCGCAGAAGGACGCCGGCCTGATCACCGAGCCGAAGGTCTGCGAGCCAATGGCCAGCGGCAGCATGCCCGCGGCGACGGCGGCGGCGGATCCCGAAGACGAACCGCCGGGCGTGTGATCAAGCCTGTGGGGATTGCGGGTCTTGCCGGGCGAGAAGTAGGCAAGTTCCGTTGTCACGGTCTTGCCCATGATCACCGCACCCGCCTCGCGCAGCCTGCGCACCAGCTCCGCGTCCTTTGCCGGCCTGCGCCCGGCATCGAGAATCGTGCCGTTCTCCGTCGGCATGTCGGCGGTGTCGATGATGTCCTTGATGCCCACGGGAATACCGTGGAGAGGTCCAAGCGCGCGACCCGTGCCGCGATGATCGTCGAGAGCTTTCGCATATTTCAGCGCGAGCGCCTCGTCGAAGAAGGCAAAGGCGCCAACCTCCTTTTCGCGAGCGGCGATACGCTTGACATGGGCGGCGATGAGCTCGACCACGCTGAACTCGCCCTTGGCCAGGCGTTCGCGTGTTTCGACAGCGGAAAACTGCGCGGGATCCTGCCGCATCAGCGCCCGTAGATCAGACCGGGCAGATAAAATGCGGTCTGCGGGAACACATAGATGATCACCATGCACAGAACGACGATTATCATGTAAGGCATCATGCCCCTGAAAATCTCCGTCAGCTGGACATGGGGTGGGGCAATTCCTTTCAGATAATAGGCCGACATGGCCATGGGGGGCGAGAGAAAGGCCGTCTGCAGGTTGACGGCGACCAAAATGCCGAAGAACAAGGGGTCGATCTGGAAATGGGAGAGAAGCGGCAGGAAGATCGGGATGAAGATAATGATGATCTCTGTCCATTCGAGGGGCCAGCCGAGAATGAATATGATGATCTGCGCCACTATGAGGAACATGAGGGGCGATATGTCGAGGCCAGTCACGAAACTGGTGATGACCTGCTGACCGCCGAGATAGGAGAAGACCGAGGCGAAGGTGGCGGAGCCGACGAATAGCCAGCACACCATCGCCGAGGTTCTCACCGTCAGATAGACCGACTCGCGCAGACGCTGCCAAGTGAGCGCTCTGTAGGCCGCGGCGAGGACAATGCCGCCGGCGGCGCCAAGCGCCGCGGCTTCGGAAGGCGTTGCGAGCCCGAAGAGGATTGCACCGAGCACCGCAAGGATGAGGAAGGCAAGCGGAATAAAGGACGTGAGCATCATCCAGGCGAGCTGGAGAATCGTATGATCGCCCACTTCCTCCTTCGACGGTTTGGGGGCGAGCTTAGGATTGATGAGCGC
>DATBMX010000189.1:0-19603 GCA_036554625.1 Aestuariivirgaceae bacterium | reverse complement strand
GGCGTGCGGGTCATGGGCGCGTCGAGGAAATGTCCGCCTTTTTTCGCGACATCGGCGGCGATGCGAAGCGTTGACTGCGGCTCGGCCGTCGTGCAATCGGCTATGACGAGGCCTTGGCGCAGCCCGGCGAGGAGGCCCTTTTCGCCATAGACCGTCTCTTCCACTTGCGGCGAGCCGGTGACGCAGAGGATCACGAGATCGGCGCCTTGCGCCATCTCGCGCGGCGTTGCCACCTCGGTCGCGCCACGGCGCAAGAGATCTTCCACGGGCGCGCGATTGCGATGGGCCATGACGGCGAGCGCTAAACCGTTCTCGACAATGTTCTTGCCGATGCCGTGGCCCATGAGGCCCGCGCCGATGAGACCGATGCGTTTCACTGTCATGGAATTTGTGCTCCCGATGTTGCGACATAGACGGCATAAAGCGATCTGGTGGCGGCGATGAAGAGCCGGTTGCGCCGGGGGCCGCCAAACGTGAGATTGGCGACCGCCTGGGGCAGGCGAATCTTGCCCAAGGGCGCGCCCGATGGATCGATGCAGATGACGCCATCCTTGCAGCTCGTCCACACATTTCCCGCGACGTCGACCCTGATGCCGTCGGGGACGCCCGGCGCAACATCGCAGAACAAGCGGCCGTTAGACAGCCGGCCATCGTCCGCTACGGAAAAAGCGCGGATGTGGTGCGGGGCCGAAGGATCGTGCGAGCCACCTGAATCGGCGATGTAGAGCGTGCGCTCGTCGGGCGAGAACGCCAGCCCATTGGGCTTGACGAAATCATCGGCGACGACGCCGAGGCCGCCTGCGGGGTCGAGGCGAAAGACGAAACAGCCCTCCTGCTCCATCTCGGCCTTGTAGCCCTCATAGTCGGACATGATGCCGTAGTTCGGATCGGTGAACCAAAAGCTGCCATCGGATTTCACCACAACGTCATTGGGAGAGTTGAGCCGCCTGTTCTTGTGCCTGTCGGCCAGAACCGTGAGCGACCCGTCCGCCTCGGTGCGCGTCAGGCGACGGCCGCCGTGCTCGCAGGAGACCAGCCTTCCCTGACGGTCGCGTGTGTGGCCGTTGGTGAAGTTGGACGGCATTCGGTAGGTGCTCACGCCCAATTCCGGAATCCAGCGCAAGATGCGATTGTTGGGAATGTCGCTCCACAAGAGAAAGCCGCCATCGGCGAACCACACCGGACCTTCAGCCCAAAGGCAGCCGGCGAACAGCTCCTCCACTTCGGCAATGGGTATGGTCAGCGAATAGAAGCGCCTGTCGTAATAGTCATAGCAGTCGCTGGTGAGCGCCATGTCCCCTCTCGGTCAGAGATCATAACGGGCTTGGACGGGCTCGTCGAATGGCGGCGGGCTTAAGAGCGCCGGGGTGGCCCCTCGAAACGCCCTCACAGGCAGCGGGTGACGAGACGGAAGGGAGGAACTTCCGCCATGAGGTAAACGTTATCGGCGCGATCCAGAGGCCGAAGGAGGCGGTTGAATGGGCCGTTTGTTGTTGATCATCAGTACGGTAGCAGTCTTGATCATGCTGCCCTTGCTCGGCTCGGCCGCGCTCAAGCCGAGCGAAGAGGCGCGACTGACGGTCGTTCACAAAAACATGACCTCTCCGACGCTCGAGGAGCTTGGCCAGAAAGCGGAAGACGCCAGGCAAACAGTGACGCCCCCGCAGCCGAACTTCTCGACGCCGCGCAAGGCGCAGTGGATCTAATCGCCTTCAAGCGCGGCGCTGCTTCAGCGTCGTGAAGACCGCTTCCGCGGTGCTGTCCGGCCCGATATCGGCTTCATTCTCGATCTTCAAGGACTTGGCGAGATGGCTGCGCGCGCGGCTGACGCGGCTCTTGATCGTGCCGACGGCGACGCCGCAGATGCCCGCCGCCTCCTCGTAGGAGAAGCCCGAGGCGCCGACGAGAACCAGGGCCTCGCGCTGATCGTCAGGCAGCTGACCAAGGGCGGCCTTGAAATCGGCAAGATCGAGATGGCCCTGCTGGGGGGGATGCGTGGCAAGGCGGCTCGCATAATGGCCGTCGGCGTCCTCAACCTCGCGCCGGCGCTTGCGTATTTCAGAGTAATAGTGATTGCGCAGGATGGTGAACAGCCAGGCTTGCAGATTCGTGCCTTCCTGAAAGCTGTCGATGTTCGACCATGCCTTCACCAGCGTTTCCTGAACCAGATCGTCGGCGCGGTCGGGCTGACCGCAGAGCGAAACGGCGAAGGCCCGCAGCGAACGCACCGAGCCAAGCAATTCCTCCCGAAGCTGTGGCGAGATCGTCATTTGCGCTCCTGAAGCTTTGCCAAGAGCTCAACGATATGGTCAGGGATGGGGGCTTCGGCAACCTCGTCATAGACGGCGCGCAGCTTGCGCCCTATATGGGCCTGGATATTCCGGTCTAGCGCTGGACGCTTATTCGGCGGGAATTTTCCATTCGCCCTATCTTTGTTTGTCATGACCGAAAGTTCCAAGCTATGGTGAGAGGAGGGGCAGCCGTCAGCCGAACGCTATGCACCGAAACCCAAAACGACACTGTTTGCAATTGGTTCCGCCGCGACCCACAAATATTCCACAATAGTGGGAACGAAATCGTCAACATTGCGTTAGGAAAAATGCCCGCAATCCGTATCAACCAGATTTCGCCCGCAGTCTTAAGGGGTTAGCATGCCTATTGCACAACAGATTTCTCCGCATATTCCCTATTTACGGCGATACGCCCGGGCGCTGACGGGCAGCCAAAGGAGCGGCGACGCCTATGTCGCGGCGCTTCTCGAATCGCTGCTGGCCGACGCATCGGGCTTTCCGCGCGGAATGGATCCGCGGGTTGCGCTCTATCACGCCTTCACCAACCTGTGGAAATCCGTTCGCCTCAATGCCGAGCCCATGCCGGGTGAGCCGAATGAGCGGCACAATGTCGATGCAAAGCTCGAAGTCATGACGCCGCTCGCGCGGCAAGCTTTTCTCTTGATGACGGTCGAGGAATTCCCCATCAGCGAAACGGCGAAAATCCTGGGCGTGAGCGAAGGCGAAGCGTCGGATCTCATCACACAGGCAGGGCGGGAGATCGCCGAGCAGGTCGCTACCGACATATTGATCATCGAAGACGAGCCCATCATCGCCATGGACATCGAGCAGCTCGTGCGCTCGCTCGGCCATACGGTGACGGCGGTGGCGCGCACCAAGGACGAAGCTGTGGCGGCGGCGGAACGCAAGCCGCCCGGAATGGTGCTGGCCGACATCCAATTGGCGGACGGAAGCTCGGGGATAGACGCGGTCAATGACATTCTGACCACGTTCAAACTGCCGGTGATCTTCATCACCGCCTATCCCGAACGGCTGCTCACCGGCGAGCGCCCGGAGCCGACTTTTCTCATCACCAAGCCATTCCAGCCAGAGATCGTAAAGGCAGTGATCAGCCAGGCCCTGTTCTTCGACGCCAAGGCGCTCGCCTCGCGCGTCCGCGCGGCGGAGTGAACCGGTTGCTGTCATGCGAGGCTGCCGCCCGCCCATTCCGTGAATCTCCTGGCTGCCGATGTCATCGGAGAGCTCGACAGAAAAGCACCGTAACGAGAGATGGCGGCAGAATCTCAGAGAGGCCCTGAGGCTGTCCAATGTCGTGTTGTTCGGGCAGGACGAGAAGCTTCGTTACCTGTGGGTCGAAAATCCGCCGCCCGGCGTCAGAGCCAAGGACATGGAAGGACGCAGCGACGAGGAGATTCTGCCTTTGCCCGTCGCGGAACAGACGGTGAGAGCCAAGCGCGAGGTTCTGAAAACCGGCACGCCCAGAGCGCTCGAGTTTCAATGGATCATCGGTGATCAGCAGCGATGGTATGAGCTCAAAATCGAGCCCGTGCGGGCCGAGGACGGGCGCATCACGGGAGTCAATTGCGCGGCCATCGATGTGAGCGACCGCAAGCAATCGGAATCGCATCTGCGCGTGCTGCTGCTCGAGCTGGCGCACCGGTCGAAGAATCTCCTGGCCGTCATTCAGGGCATCAGCAATCAGACCGCACAGAGCTCAACCAGCGTCGATGAGTTCAGCCGGCGTTTCTCCGGCCGGCTCATGTCTCTGTCGCGCGCCCATGACATACTCTCCGACCAGAACTGGCGCGGGGCAGGAATGCGAGAGCTCATCCGCACGCAGGTGCTGCTGTTCGCAGGCGCCGCAGCGGAGCGCGTCGACTATGAGGGCGATGCCGTCTATCTCAGGCCCAATGCGGCGCAGCATATCGGCCTTGCCCTCTACGAGCTCACCGCCAATGCGCTGCGATTCGGGGCGCTGTCGAACGCCAGGGGCTGCGTGAAAATCCGCTGGGGATTCGTCAAGCTGCAGGAAACGGACCCGACGGAGTTTCATCTCAGATGGCGGGAGGAGGAAGGTCCTGCCGTGCTTGTTCCCGATCACCGGCATTTCGGGCGCATCCTGCTCGAAGAAGTGGTGCCCCTGTCGGTCCAGGGCTCGGCAACGCTCACCTTCAAGGCGGAGGGGATCGAATATTTCCTCACCATGCCGGCAAGCGAGCTGATTTCATGAGCCAAGCCGGAACCCTGCCATCGGGCCTGGCGTTTAGGTCTGTCGGGCAATCGACACGCATGCGTTTTCAGAAAGGAGGCTCCCAATGAACTGGGATCGTATCGAAGGCAATTGGAAGCAGTTCAAAGGTCAGGTTCAACAACAGTGGGGCAAGCTCACCGAGGACGATCTCGATGTGATCGCCGGGAAGCGCCAGGAGCTGATCGGACGCATCCAGAACGCCTATGGCCTGCAACGCGACGAGGCGGAGCGCCAGGTCGCGGCCTGGGAGAAGAACCAGACCATTTTCTGAGGCCAGATCAGGAGAGGCTGCCCCCGCAAGGGCAGCCTCGCCCTTTTCACTCCCGTGAGGACATCCATGAAAGCGAATATGATCGAGGTTGCCGCGCAAAGAGAGAACGTCAAGACCGGTCTTGACGCAGTCGCGCGGCGAAAGCTGGCGACGCTCCTCACGGAATGCCTTGCCGATACGATGACGCTGATGCTGAAGACGCAGGTGTTTCACTGGAACGTCGTCGGACCCATCTTTCTCGACCTGCACAAGCTCACGGAGGAGCATTACAAGGACATGTTCGATGCGGCGGACGAGCTCGCCGAGCGCGTGCGGGCGCTGGGCAGCCTTATTCCGCTCGACGCGCATCGGATGGCAAGAGCTTCGATCCTGGGCGAGGAGCTGAGCCTCAGGACGACGGAGGAAATGCTCGAGCAGCTGATCACCGATCATGAAGCCGTGGTGCGCAACATGCGCAATACGGCGCTCGAGAGCGATGATCTGGGAGACGTCGTGACCCATGATCTGCTCGTCAAGCGCATGACGTTCCACGAAAAAGCAATTTGGATGTTGAGGGCAATCGCGGCAGAATAAGCCATCCCATGGAGGTTGCCTTGGCTGAGGAGGAGCGCGGCAAGGCCATCGACGACCCGACGCGGACGTTCAAGACGCCGCAGGAGGTCGTGCGATCCAACCTGCCTCGCGAAGAGAAGATCAAGATTCTGAAGAGCTGGGAACTGGACGCCCGCAGGCTGCTCGAATCGGCCGAAGAGAACATGGCCGGGGGTGAAAAGGACCGGCTGCCGGAAGTGCTGCGCGCCCTGCGGGAACTCGAAACTTGATCTTTACGTAAACTTCCTTTTCGGAACTTTCGTTTTTCGCCTCGCGTTCTCGATACAGATGAATCGGGAATAGGAGGTCTTCCATGCAAAGATCAATCATTAGCCTGCTGGCGCTTGCATTTGCCTCAGGCCTGTCGGCGGCCGCGATGGCGCAGACGAGCGACACTCAGCAGACCGTGCCCCAGGCCGAGCAGCAGGCCCAGCCCGCCCAGCCAGCGGAGACGACCGAAACGGTCCGGGCGCCTGAAGGGATCATTCAAATGCAGGACCAAGATACATTTCTAACGTCCAATCTGGTCGGCGCCACCATCTATAACGCACAGGACGAAGCGGTGGGCGACGTCAACGACGTGATCGTCAGCCGCGACGGCAAGGTCGATGGCGTGGTGGTCGGCGTGGGCGGGTTCCTGGGCCTCGGCGAGAAGGACGTGGCCATCGAGATGTCGAAGATCAAGATGGTCGACACCGACACGGGTCTCAAGCTCGTGTTCGACGCCAATCGCGACGAACTTGCGGCGGCGCCCGAGTTCAAACCAATGGAGGAGATGCAGGCCGACAATCAGATGGACGCGACAGGCGGTGAACCGAACACCACCCGCGGCCTGATGGTGCCGGACGAGCAGAAGACGGAGGAACAGCAGCCTCAGCAGTAGGGAGGCCAAATGCGGCATGGTGGGCGGTCTCAACGACCGCCCACTTTCTTTTTTCCGTCGCAAACGCGCTGGTGCATTGCGGGGAGACGAATATGATCTCTAGTCTTCCGCATGAGGAACGTGACATGGCGCTCAGCTATTTTCCCACCCTGCCCTACAGCGTTGCCGTCATCGGCGCGGCGAGCGGCATCGGCAAGGCCGCCGCACTGCTGATGGCGCAGCAGGGCGTCAGCGTTCATTGCATCGACCGCAACCGGAAGGGTGCTGAGGAAACGGCCCGCCAAATCGCCGCATCGGGAGGCAAGGCTTTTGCAGGGGAAGCCGACATTGTCGATCCGGCGTCGGCGAAGGCCTGCTTCAGCCGGGTGATCGGCGAGGTGCCACAGCTGCATGGGGTCGTCAATTGCGCGGCCATCACGGGCAAGACCAACATCGCAGCGCATGAGGTTGATCTCGACAATTTCGACGAAGTCTATCGCATCAACCTGCGCGGCGCATTGATCGTGACGCAGGCGGTGCTGCCGCATATGCTGGAAAGAAATTACGGCCGGCTCCTGCATATCGCATCGATCGCGGGCAAGGACGGCAATGCCGGAATGACAGCCTATTCGGCGACCAAGGCCGGCCTCATCGGCATGGTCAAATCCATGGGAAAGGATTATGCCGAGACCGGAGTGACCATCAATGCGCTGGCGCCCGCAGTGATCCGAACGCCGATGGTCGCGGCCCTGCCAGAGGCGACGGTGAAGTACATGACCGACAAGATCCCGATGAAGCGTTGCGGCGAGCTCGACGAGGCGGCGCAGGTGATCGCCTGGATCGTGTCGCCAGCCTGCAGCTTCACGACGGGCTTCACCTTCGACCTCACGGGCGGGCGGGCGACTTATTGAGTTGCCGCAACTGATCCGGCCATGTCGCTGTCACTCTCGCCCCGGCGGACGCCGGGTCCAGTCTCGTCATGCGCGGACTTGATCCGCGCATCTGCCGATTGTGACAAGATCAACGGGTCAAGCCCGGTGATGGCGAGATGCGGGGATCAGATCAGCCGTCTTGCGGCGAGGTTGCGCATCAAATGACCCACGCCGAACGTCCAGGGTTCGGCCTCGTCCGAATAGACCATGCGATTGACGAGGCAGCCGAGTTCGGAAGCGGAGACGGCAACGATGTCGCCGCGTTTGTGGGTGAAGCCCTCGCCTGGCACATCCCGGTCCTTGACGGGAGCGAAGAGCGTGCCGAGGAAGAGGACGGCGCCGTCGGGATACTGATGATGGGGCCCGACCATCTGGCGCACGAGGTCTTCAGGGTCGCGGCTGATCTTCGACATCACCGAGCCGCCGACGAGCGTGAAACCGTCCTCGCCCTCGACGCTGAGAGAAAGCTCGAGCGTGCGAACGCTGTCGAGGGTGAAGTCTCCATCGAAGAAGCGGATGAAGGGACCCAAGGCGCAGCTCGCATTGTTGTCCTTGGCCTTGCCGAGAAGCAGGGCGGAACGGCCTTCCACATCGCGCAGATTGACGTCATTCCCCAGCGCGGCGCCGACGATGCGGCCTGAGGAGGCCACCACGGCCACGACTTCGGGCTCGGGATTGTTCCAGCGCGAGATGCGGTGAATGCCGGCGTCAGCGCCGTGGCCGACAGCCGACATGACCTGCGATTTGGTGAAGATCTCGGCGTCCGGTCCGATGCCGACCTCGAGATATTGCGACCACATATTACCGGCGAGGAGGAGCGCCTTCAGCTTCTCAGCTTCGGCCGACCCGGGCTTGAGACGCGAAAGATCGTCGCCGATAAGGGCCGTGATCTCGGAGCGGAGCGAAAGAGCGAGCCCAGGATTGCCGCGCGCGCGCTCCTCGATCACGCGTTCGAGCATCGAGGTGGCGAAGGTGACGCCGGCGGCCTTGATCGCCTGGAGGTCGATCGGAGCCAGGAGCCAGGGCCTGGAGCGTTCGCGCCCTGCGCTGGGCGTGTTGAGGAGCGCCTCGGCCAGCGTCGCGACGGGCTCGCCCTTGGCGCGTCGCAGCGCAAAGGCCGGATCGCTGGCTTCGCAAAGGTCGCGCATGGTGGGAAAATGGCGAGAGATGTCGCAGAGATGCTCGCCCTCGAGCTTGACGATCGCCGGGCCTTCAACCCGCGGAAGCCAGAGCCGCCCGGCAAGAGGGGCTTCGGGCGCTGCCCGCGGCAGGGTGTTCTCAGGCGTGAGATGGGAGATGAGGCTCGGCATTCCCTTCAGCTTTCCCGATTTTCCGGATGGCTTCAACAGCTGAGGAGCTCGGCGCAACTGCGGCAGCCGCTTCGGCGTTCTATAGTGACCCCATGAACGCTCTTCCTTCGCAGCGCTGGCTCTATCCGACGCCCCAGGGGCTTTATTGCGAACCAGGCCGATTCCACATCGATCCGGCGCAGCCCGTGGAGCGTGCGCTCATCACGCATGGGCATAGCGATCATGCACGGCCCGGCCACGGGCATGTGCTCGCAACGCGCGAAACGGGCGAGATCATGAAAATCCGCTTTGGCGGCGAAGCGGCGGGGCATATCAGCGAAGCGCCACTGGGGAAGTCCATCCACGTCAATGACGTCGAGGTGCGTTTCGCGCCGGCGGGGCATATTCTGGGATCGGCGCAGATAGGGATCGTGCACAAGGGTCGCTGCGCGGTGGTTTCCGGGGACTACAAGCGCATGCCCGACCCGACGTGCGCTGCCTTCGAGCTTATGCCCTGCGATCTGTTCATCACCGAGGCGACGTTCGGATTGCCCGTGTTCCGTCACGAACCGCCGGACAAGGAGGTGGCGCGGCTCTTGGGCTCTCTCGCCACCAATCCTGACAGGGCGCATCTTCTCGGCGTCTATGGCCTCGGCAAGTGCCAGCGCATGATCGTGATGCTGCGCAAGGCCGGCTATGACGCGCCCATCTATCTGCACGGCGCGCTCGTGTCACTGTGCACGCTTTATGAGAGGCTCGGCATCAACCTCGGCGATCTGAGGCCGGTGCGCGAACAGGAGACACGCCACTATCAAGGCTCCCTCGTTCTGTGTCCGCCCTCAGCGATCGCCGACCGCTGGGCGCGCCGATTCGGCGATGCGCTCGTTTGCTTCGCTTCCGGCTGGATGCGGGTGAGAGGACGCGCGCGCCAGCGCGGAGCGGAATTGCCGCTTGTCATCTCCGATCATGCCGACTGGCCGGAGCTGCTCGACACGATCCGCGAAACGGGCGCTGGCGAGGTGTGGGTGACGCATGGGCGGGAGGATGCGCTGGTGCACCAGCTCGGGCTCATGGGAATCAAGGCGCGAGCCTTGTCGCTCGTCGGCTTCGAGGACGAGGACGATTGATGGACCGTTTCGCGGACGTGCTCGATCGTCTGGTCACGACGACGCAGCGCAACGGCAAGATCCGGCTGCTCGCCAATTATTTCCGCTCGACGCCCGATCCGGACCGCGGCTTCGCGCTGGCGGCGCTGACCGACGGGCTGCCGATGACCTTTCCCATGCGCCGGGTGCTTGCCGAGATCCTGGAGCCGCACATCGATCCCGTGCTGTTCGGGCTGTCGCGCGACTATGTGGGCGACACGGCCGAGACAGTGGCGCTCTTGTGGCGCAATCCCAAGGAGCAAGGCAAGGCGCCGAGGCTGTCGGAGGTGGTCGAGACCTTGCGGCGAACGTCGAACCGCGAACTGCCACGCGTCGTTGCTCAATTGCTCGACCAGCTCGACGCCAAGGGACGCTGGGGGCTGCTCAAGTTCCTGGGCGGCGCATTGCGCGTCGGCGTGTCGGCGCGGCTTGCCAAGATCGCGCTTGCCGAGGGAATGGGCGTCAGAATCGAGGAGATAGAGGAAGTGTGGCACGGCCTCGTGCCGCCCTACACGGATCTGTTCCAATGGCTTGAAGGCAGAGCACCGCGGCCCGACGCCGGCGAGCGGCCGGTGTTCCGCCCGGTGATGCTGTCGCACGCCATCGAAGAGGACGACTGGGGCAGTTTGCGGCCGGAGGATTTCATCGCGGAGTGGAAGTGGGACGGCATCCGCGTGCAAATCGCCTCGGTGGGGAACGAGGTCAAGGTCTTCTCGCGTGCGGGCGACGACATCAGCGCCGGCTTTCCCGACGTGGCGGCGAGCTTTTACGGGCGACACGGCGTGCTCGACGGCGAATTGCTGGTGGTCAAGGATGGCGAGGTCAAGCCGTTCAATGATCTGCAGCAGAGGCTCAACCGCAAGAGCGTGACGGAGCGCATGATCGAAGATTTTCCCGCGCATGTGCGGCTCTATGATCTCTTGTTCGACGGGCCGGACGACATCCGGCGCTTAAGCTGGTCGGCACGGCGCGCGAGACTCGAGGACTGGTTCACGCGCGCGCGGCCGCCCAACAGCGACCTGAGCGAGATCGTGGCGGTCGAGAGCTTCGAGATGCTCAAGGCGCTGTGGAGCGCTGCACGCGAGAACGGCATCGAGGGGCTCATGCTCAAGCGCATGGCGAGCCCCTATCTTTCCGGCCGGCCGAAGGGCCACTGGTACAAGTGGAAGCGCGCCCCTCTCACCGCCGATTGCGTGCTCATGTATGCGCAGCGTGGTTCGGGCAAGCGGTCGTCCTACTATTCCGACTATACGTTCGGCGCCTGGCGCGTGAGCGAGGGCAACGAGGAAGAACTGGTGCCGGTGGGCAAGGCCTACTCCGGCTATACGGACGAGGAGCTCCTGATTCTCGACCGGTGGATTCGAAACAACACGGTGGAACGTTTCGGACCGGTCAGAGCGGTGAAGCCGGCGCTGGTGATGGAGGTCGCTTTCGACGCCATTCAGCCGTCGAGCCGGCACAAGTCGGGGATCGCCATGCGTTTCCCGCGCATTCACCGGATCCGCTGGGACAAGCCGGCAAGCGAAGCGGATCGGCTCGAGACGCTGATGAGGATGATGGCGCTCTAACGGCTCACAGCCGGCTTCGTGCGCGTTGCGTGCGCCTCGGTGGCGCGGCGGACGAGCATGAATTCCGCCAGATTCTCCACCGTCAGGATGCCAACGATGCGTTCATTGTCATCTATCACGCCGACGACCTTTGTGGCTCCGGTCTGGATCTTCTCAATCGCCTTCGACAAGGGCGCGCGACGGCTGACCACGGGAACGTCGCGCTCCATGACGTCGATCACGGGCGTCGAGGGGCCAGTTTCGGAGAGGGCGCGAATGATGCCGTCGCGCGTGAGCACGCCGCGCAGCCGCCCGGCGCCATCGATAACAGGAAACTCCGTCTGGGTGGTGGCAAGAAGAGCGCGAACGGCCTCGGCCACCGTCGCCTGAGTGTCGAGGGACTGGAGAGAGGTTATGGTCGCGTCCATCATGGGAACGCCGCGCGTGACCTCGCCCATCTCCACCATCTGCCGCTCGCCCGCGGCGGCAATGAAAATGAAGATGGCGATGAAAATCAGAAGCGGACTGCCGAACAGCCCGAGGAAGCCCAAACCAAATGCGACGATCTGACCGATCATGGCGGCGATCTGCGTGGCGCGCAGGCGGCCGAGCCGCATGGCAAGGACGGCGCGCAGGACGCGGCCGCCGTCCATGGGAAAGGCGGGAAGGAGATTGAAGAGCACCAAGGCGATGTTGACGGCGGCGAGGCGCGTGATGAAATCGAGCCGCCCCTGCTCGATGTCGGCAATGCGCTCTGGCGAGAAGGTGACGCCAAAGAGAGCGATCAACAAAAGAGCAATGACGACATTCACGGCGGGGCCGGCAATGGCGATCACCAGCTCCTGGCTCGGCCGGTCGGGCATGCGCTCGATGTTGGCGACGCCGCCAATGGGCAGAAGCGTAATGTCGCGCGTGTCGATGCCGTATCGCCGGGCGGTCAGGACATGGCCGAATTCATGCGCCAGCACGCAGGCGAAGACCGCCAAGATGAAAAGCGTGGCCTCGATCGCTTCCGACTGGCCGCCGCGAAGCCCGCCGGCAATGGCATACCATGCAACGAGAAGCAGAAACGTGAAGTGGATGCGAACTTCAGTGCCGGCGATGCGGCCGAGCGAGAAGGACCAGATCATCGATTTACCTGTCGTTCCTTTGCCTTGGTCAAACGTAACGGACGCCTCATGAACAAGTTCCCTTCAGCCGGCGGTTGAACAGCGTCGCGACTCGAGCAGCACCCGGAACCCCTCATGGATGGGCGCCGTTCTAGCCTGAAACGAATTTGTTCGGCGAGGACGGTCCGACGCGCGGCGCAATCCATATCGGCACTTCCGGCTGGCACTATCGTCATTGGGTCGGACCCATTTATCCCAAGGAGATGAAACCGGCGCAATTCCTTGCCTTCTACGCGCGCCAGTTCCGCACGGTCGAGATCAACGCAAGCTTCTACAAATTGCCGCAAGCTTCGACATTCGCCAAGTGGCGGGATTCAACGCCGGACAATTTCGTTTTCGCCTGCAAGGCGAGCCGCTATCTGACGCATCGCAAGAAGCTCACGGATCCAAAGCAGTCGAGTAAACTGTTCTTCGCGGCCATCAGGCATTTGAAGAGAAAGCTCGGACCCGTTCTGGTGCAGCTGCCGCCGCGCTGGCGCGTCAATGAGGAGCGGCTCGATACGTTTCTCGAGGCCGCGCCAAAACAGTTCCGCCTGGCTTTCGAGTTTCGCGATGAAAGCTGGCACACTCCGGCAATCTTCACGATTCTCGAAAAGCACAAGGCGGCGCTGTGCATCCATGATTTCGGCGGCCGCCAATCGCCGATCGAAGTGACGGCGCCGTTCGTCTATGTGCGCCTGCATGGGCCCGAGGGCGCCTATCGCGGCCGGTACGGGGCTCAAGCGCTCAAGGCGTGGGCGCGGCGCCTGCGAAATTGGGCGGCGGACGGGCGAGACGCCTTTTGCTACTTCGACAATGACGAGGCGGGATTTGCCTTCATGGATGCGGCGCGACTGCTGGCATTGGTGGGAGACCCACGTCGCCGAACACCGAGCGAACGCACTCGCATCAGACAGCGCCTTCATCAGGGAGGTTGAGAATCTGACCGCAAGCCTTGCAGTGAACGGCATCGAAATCATGCCGAGACAGGGCACATCGCGGGCACCTGAACTGGACCTTGGAGGGTCTCAGCATCACCTGCACCAGACGCAGGAAGAGCGATACGCCAAAGATCATGATGGCGACGGAGATGAGGCGGCCGGTCGTGCCGGAGAGCACGATATCGCCGAAGCCCGTGGTGGTGAGGGCGGTAACGGTGAAATAGAGCGCGTCGACGTAGTTGCCGATCTCGGGATTGGTGTAGTGCTGGGTCTCGTAAACGATCGCGGTCATGACAAAGAGAAAGACGAAGAGATTGACGGCGGAAAGCGCCGTCTGCTCATTGCGGCGAAAGAACAGAGAATCCTTGCGCAGCCGCTGCACCAGTTGATAGGAGCGCAGCAGCCTGAGAAGCCGCGCGACACGAAGAAAGGCAAGCCCCTCGCCGACGATGGGCGCGAGCAGCGAGACGATGACGATCATGTCGGCAATGCCAAAGGGACTAAAAAGGAATCGGGTGCGGCTGGAGCTGATCCACAGGCGGGCCAGGAATTCCACCAGGAGGACAAAGCCGACGACGGCGTCAATGATTTCCACCGGGGTGGAGTGCGCCGTAAAGGATGTGGCGACAAGAAAGCCGATGGTGAAGAGATCGAAGACCAGAAGGCCATAGCGAAAGCGGTGCGCGTGGACCGAGTTGCCCTCGTAATAATGAGCGAGCGTCTTTCGGAGTTTGGCGACAGTCATGAGGCAGGCCTTATGAAACAGACGCTCCAGTGTGGAGCCAAGGCCGCGGCGTGACAACAATCCGTGCGGTTGTCGGGAGCGTTTAATAAATGGATCAGCGCTTCAGCACGTCGAGGATGTTGGAGAAGGAGTCGGTCCACAAAGGCGCCGCCGGCAAAGCCGCGGCGCGCTGCCAGCGGGGATCATCAGCCATTTCGCCCAGGTCGTTCGGGGCGCGCGCGAGGACGACCCAGTCGGACTGGGTGAGTGCTGCGGTCGCCATGCGGTATCGCTGAAGCCGAAATTCCAGTCCCAGATCATCGGCAATGCGCGCCAGGATGGGAGCAAGCTCGAGATAACGGTTGGAGATGTGCATGAGCAGGACGCCATCGCTCTCAAGCTTGTCGAAGTAGAGGGACACGGCCTCGCGCGTGAGCAGATGGATAGGGATGGCATCGGAGCTGAAGGCATCGATGATGAGGACATCGAAAGCATTGGGCGAGGCGTCGCGCAGGGTGAGGCGAGCATCGCCAAGCTCGATGCGGACGTCAGGCGCACAGTCGCGCAGATAGGTGAAATGAGGCGTAGCCGTGGCTATGTGCTTTACCAGTGGATCGATCTCATAATAGGTCCAGCTCTCACCCGGACGCTTGTTGGCCGCGGCGCCGCCGGCGCCCAAACCGACGATGCCGACCCTGCCGCGGCTCAAACCACTCTTGCGGGAGGCGAGCGCCTGGCCGAAAGGACCTTGCGGTGCGTAATAGATCGCCGGCTCGCAGCGGCGAGCGGGGTCGGTGTACTGCATGCCGTGGATGGTCGTGCCATGCGTCAGGAGATTGACGGCGCCCCCCTCCCCGGCCACGACGCGATGCACGCCGAAGAAGCTGCGCAGCTCGAGAAGAGGCCGCAAGTCGGTGACAGTGCGCCCGGGAACGAAACTCAGAAGGGCCGCCATGCACAGGGCGAAGCGCAGGGAGCGATTGCGAGCGGCAAAGGCCGCAATGGCGAGGCCGCAAAGGCTCAGGAACGCGGCATTGGCGCGCATCGTCTCGGGCAGTGCGCCCAACAGTCCAAGTCCGGTGGCGGCGAAAAGCACAAGAGGAACGGCAATATCCAAAGCCAAGGCGCGGACTTGCGACTCGTTTTGGCGCGATGGCCTGAGCCAGCAGGCGAGCACCACGGCGATCGGATATTCAAGGACGGAGTTGAAAACGAGAGGCGCCAGAAGCGCCGTCGAGGCGCCGCCGATAACGCCACCCAGAGACATGAGCAGGTAGAACTCGGTGGCCCGCGATGCGCCCGGACGTAGGCGCGCCAGTTCGCCGTGGCACATCATGGCCATGACAAAGAAGACAGATAGATGAAGAACAATTTCAAGCCAGAGCGGAAGGCGCAGCCAGAATAGCGCGCCAAGCACGACGGCGGCTATCGGCAGAAACTGAAGGATGCGGGCATGGGCTATCGGCGGCCGCACGGCAAAGACGAAAGCGAAGGTGAGCAGATATAGCGCCAGAGGCACGACCCACAGCAAGGGCACTGCCGCGACATCGACGCTTAGATGGGCGGTCACGCCAAGAAGCAGGCTCGATGGAACCGCCGACAGCATGATCCAGCGGACGCGCCTGGGCCAGGCGATCGGTTCATCCGCCGCTTGCGCCGCCATGCGCTCTCTGGTTACCGGCGGGGCGCGCCAGATGGCGAGTCCGCAGCAGGCGATGAGCACGATCAGGCTCAAGAATCCTGCCGTCCAAAGCGCGCTCTGGGCATGAAGATCGAAGACGCGCTCGAAGAGGAAGGGAAATCCCAAGAGCGCCAGCATGCTGCCGAGATTGCTCGCGGCATAGAGGAAATAGGGATCTCGCGCGGACGGGTGGCCCGAGCGCGCGAACCACGACTGAAGCAGGGGCGCGTTGGCGGAGAGGGTGAAGAAAGGCAGTCCAATCGCGCCGAGCAGAAAGGCGAGCAGCCAAAAGATCGGATGCTCGACGGAGGGCATGATATCCGGCGCGACCGCAAAGGGGAGGGTGAAGCTCGCAGCCGCGAGAAGCACGAGATGCAGGATGACCTGCCGGGGCGGGCTCAGAAGGTTGGCGCTCACATGCGCATAGAGATAGCCGGCCAGCAGCGTCGCCTGGAAGAATACGAGCGAGGTGCTCCACACGGCAGGCGAGCCGCCGAGAAGCGGCAACACCATCTTGGTGAACATCGGCTGGATGAAGAACAGCAGGAAGGCGCTCAAGAAGATCGTGGCGACCCAAAGCGGCAGTAGGAGGCGGGCCGGAATGGCAAGCGAGGGCCGTGCGGCGGAGAGGCTGGAGTCGTGCATGCTCAGGGGCTCGTTCTAGGCTCCGGGGCTTAGCACGCCAGGCCGTAACAAACGGTTAAGCTCTTCGCGTCTGGCTTTCAGCCGAGCAGACCGAGGATCGTCTCGTGCAGGCTCTTAGGAATGGCGATGCCTTTTCGTTGCGTAACGGCGCGGCTCTTCAGGCGTCTCTCCCCCGGCAGCCGGACGCCCTCCTCATTCGCCAAACGGGCGAAGAGCTTCTCGGCGTGATTCAAATGGCCACCGTCAGGGCGGAAGCGCTGAGGATCGAGCGCCAGAATGAGCTCACCACCATGGGGACCGGCGCCGGCGCCGGCATCGTCCTCCTCCGCCTCGATACTCAGGAAGTCGCCCATCAGAGGACCGGCCAAGAGCTCAATCATGAGGGCGAGCGAGGCGCCCTTGTAGCCGCCGAAAGGAAGCTGCGCGCCTTTCAGCACAAGGTCAGGATCGCGTGTAGGGCGACCCGCCGCATCGATACCGGCGCCTTCGGGCAATTGGCGCTTTTCGCGAGCGGCGATCATGATTTCTCCCCGCGCCATGGCGGCGGAAGCCTGATCGAAAACGAGGGGCGGCTTGCCGCGGCGCGGCCAGGCGAATGCCATGGGGTTGGTGCCGAACAGCGGCTTCTTTCCACCGGGCGGGGCGACATAGGGAAGAGACGCGGTGTAGGCGAGGGCGATCAGCCCCTCATCGGCGAGCGATTCAACTTCGGGCCACAGCGCGGCAATATGATACATGTCGACATAGGCCATGGCGGCGATGCCATTCCGGTGCGCTGCGTCGATCAGGGGCGCGCGCCCGACCTCATGACCGAGAGGGGCGAAGCCGCGGTCGCCATGGACCTTGATCACGGCAGGGGCAATGGACTCCACGCGGGGTCGAGCGCGGCCATTGGCCTTGCCACAACGCAACGAATGCACGTGCCAGGGCAAGCGGAACAGCCCGTGGGAAGAACACAGGTCGCGTTCGGCGCGCATCATGTTGCCGGCGACGGCAGCTGCATTGGCCTCGTCGCAGCCATTGGCGAGGAGGCATCGCGCGGCCAGATCTCGCGCCTCGTCGAGAGTAAGGGTAACATCGGTCATAGCGCCAATCTGCTGGAGGAACGGCGGCTGTTCAAGGCTGGCCGCGGGCCCTGGTGGTAATGACGACACCCAGGGTGATGATAGCCGCTCCCGCCCATGTGAGAAGCGCATAGCGCTCGCCAAGGGCCAACACGCCCAAGAGGAGACCAACGGCCGCTCCGACATAGCCAATCTGGCTCAAATAGACAGGCCCGCCCACCATCTGCAGACGAAAGAAAAGCGTGAACATGGACGATGCCACGGCTATCTGGGCCAGGACGAGAAGGGGTATATCGACGAGCCTTGGCATGGCACTCGCGCTTCCATCGATGAGGAGCGCCATGAGAAGCATCGCCGCCGCGGCGAGATGGCTGCCGATGGCGAGATCGAGAGGCCCCGCGCCTTCCGGCCAATCCATGCTCCGGTAGATGTTGCCGGCAGCAAGGCTCAGGGGAATGAGAAGACCGAAGACGATCCAGGACAGCGCTGCCGGCTGTCCAATCTGACCACGCGTGGTTGCGACCATGAGTGCGCCGAGAAAACCTATTGCGATACCGAGAACGCCTTGCGCGTTGGGCCGGTGCACGCCCAGAAGAAAAGTCAGAAGCGTGGTGATCACCGGCGAAAGAGTGAACATGACGCTCGTGTAGCCGGCGCCGAGGTGCGGAATGGCCGAGAACATCAAGACATTCGGCAAGGCATAGGAGAGGACGGCCGTGATCACGAAGTAACGCAGGCGCCGACCGGTGATCACAAGAGGACTCCGCCGCATCCCCTGGAGACACAAAAGGACCCCGCCGGCGCCAAAGGAGACGACGAAGGCCCACAGCAAGGCCGGAATGCCCGCCTCCGCCGCCAATTTGCCGAGCGGCGGGGTGAGACCCAAAAAGAGGCCTGTCACCAGCAGCAGGCCCAATGCCGAGTTCCACAGATGTCTCAGGCTGTCACTCGCAGGTTGGCAAAGCGTTGCGCAAGGCCGGCACGATGACATGGGGAGGCTTGCCGCATCAACGTCTGCACCGTTTCCGTGCTATCTGGACAGCATGGTGAGGAGGGGTAGCCCATGAATTTCGAGATCTGTGTCGATTCGCTCTCCGGCGTGCGCGCGGCCAGGGACGCCCAGGCGACGCGCGTCGAACTGTGCGCCGACCTTCTGGAAGGCGGCATCACGCCAAGCTCAGGCATGATCACCGAAGCGCGCAGGATCGAAGGCATCGGGCTCCATGTCATGATCCGGCCACGCGGCGGCGATTTTCTTTTCGACGACGATGAGTTCAAGATCATGGAAGCCGATATCGAGGCAGCGAAGACACTTGGCGCCGACGGGGTGGTGATCGGTCTGTTGAAGGCCGACGGCCGGATCGATGTCGAGCGCTCGCGGCGGCTGATCGAGCGCGCACGCCCGCTCGCCGTCACGTTTCATCGCGCCTTCGACATGACGCCCGATGCCTTCGAGGCTTTGGAGACGCTGATCTCACTTCGTGTCGAACGCGTGCTCACGTCGGGCCAGGAGGCAAGCGTTCTGGAGGGGCTGCCCCTGATCGTCGAACTCATGCGCCGCGCCGGAAGTCGCATCATCGTCATGCCGGGCGGGGGCATTACGGCACGCAATGTCGAACGCATCGTAGCAACAGCGAAGCCACAGGAGATTCACTTCGCCGCGCTCGAAAGCGTCGGCAGCGGCATGGCATTTCGCCGGCAGCATGTGTTCATGGGTGGCGAATTGCGTCCGCCGGAGTATGATCGGTTTACGACCTCAGCCAACACAATCCAATCCGTCATGGCGAGCGTGTCGAAAGCAGGGTGAGCTTCAACTCATGGAACGAATCAACACCAAGGCAAATGCAGACGATCTCGCACTTGCCGAATCCGCTGCTTCGCTCGCGCAGCGCATCCGGCGGAAAGAGGTTTCTCCGGTTGAAGCGATAGAGAACGCCATCGGCCGCATCGAAGCACACAATCCAAAGATCAACGCCATAGTGGTGTTTGGATATGACGATGCCCGCAAAGCCGCCAAGACAGCCGAGGCGCAGATCATGCGCGGCGATGAGGTGGGGCCCTTGCATGGCGTGCCGATCGCCATGAAGGACTGTTTTGACTACAAGCCGGGGTGGGTCACGACCTTTGGCGGCATCCGGGCCCTCGAGAACTACGTGACCAATAGATATTGCATGTTCGCCGAAAGAATGGAGCAGGCGGGGGCGATCATCGTCGGCAAGAC
>DATBMX010000173.1:0-9026 GCA_036554625.1 Aestuariivirgaceae bacterium | reverse complement strand
AGCGTGCCGCCGGCGCAGATCACGCCCGAAGCATAGGACGTGTCGTAGCGGGCCTTCAGCATCTGCGGGAAGGCGAGGAGGCCCATGAGCGTGACGACCGCGCCGACAATGCCCGTGGCCGTGGCGAAGAGCGCGCAGGTGATGAGAGCCGCGACCGCCAGTGAGCCTGGAATCGCGCGCGTGACGATGAACAGCGTCCGAAACAGCCGGTCGATGATGTTGGCGCGCTCGACGATATAGCCCATGAACAGAAACAGGGGTATCGCCGTCAGCACGTCGTTCGACATCACATTGAATGTCTGGTTGACGAACAGATCGAAGATGCGGTTGTTGAAAAAACCGCCGATCCAGGTCTCCCACTGCGTGGTGGAATCGGCACCGCTCTCGAGCGCGCGTGTATAGGGCATCCACATGCGCGTGCCATCAAAGTAAGCGTAGTATCCAAAGGCAACGCCAAGCGCCATCAGGGTGAACGCAACCGGGAATCCCAGAAAGATCGCCAAAATCAGGATCAAGAGCATGCCGACGGCGACTTGCGGATCGGTCATGGAGTCTTCCGGCCTTTCTGCTTTGCAGGCGCGCTGTCGTCGGGAATGACGACATCGACCGGCTCGGCATGGCCCAGAGCTTCAAGCGACTTCTTTTCGAGGAGAATCTTCTCGGTCTCTTCAACGTCGTCGCGAGCGCGGATCCATTCGCCGGTTCGAAGACAATGAATGCAGCGGAAAACCTGGGCGATCCCCTGGATGAAGAGGAGCACGCCCGCCGCGACGATGATCGCCTTGAACTGGAAGACGGGAATGCCGGCTGGGCTGTTGGTGCTGACTTCCAGATAGCGAACGGAACGTGCGGCGTATTTCCAGCCCGCGAGAATGAGAGCGGTGATGCCGGGAAAGAAGAACAGGAAATAGAGAACGAGCTCCACCGCCGCCTGCGTCCGCGGCTTCCACAGCCGGTAGATAAAATCGCCGCGCACATGACCGTCGCGCGACAGCGTATAGGCGCCGCCCATCATAAAGAGCGTGCCATACATGATGTATGAGAGGTCGAAGGCCCAGCTCGTTGGGGCCCTGAGCACGTAACGGACAAACACCTCGTAGCTGATGCCCAGGATCATGAGCATGATCGCCCAGGCAAAAGCCTTGCCAAACCACGCCGAGAGGCGGTCTGCAAAGTCGATAAACACCGTCATTGCGGCCCCCCTCCCTCAGGCAGGCAGCAGACCCGGCGGAACCATACAGGTTCCGCCGGGCGATTCGCATCTTGCCAGCTAAAGCTTCAGCTTGCCAGGGAAGTAGTGATTGTAGGCAAGCGCCAGATCCGCCTCGTTCATCAGCTCATAGAAGACCACGCGCTCAACCCAGGCACGCTGGCTTTCGAGCACCTTCTTCATGAACGGATCGCTTTCGAGTGTCGGGATGACTTCATCCCAGGCCTTGAGCTGGGCCTCGAGAATCTCCTTCGACGTGCGGTGCACCGTCACCCCCTGCTCATTCTGCAGCTTCTGCAGATCGCTCGAATAGTTATCGAGAGCAGAGGCGGTGTTGGCCGTGCTTGCGGCTTCGACTCCGTATTCGAGAATCGCCTTCACATCAGGTTCGAGACCATCGAACACGTCCCTGTTGAACAGGATCTCGAAGGATTCGCTCGCCTGGTGATAGGAAGAAAGGATGTAGTTCTTGGCAACATCCGCGGTTCCGAAGCGCAGGTCAGAGGAAGGATTGTTGAATTCGAATGCGTCGATGACGCCGCGCTCCATGGCGGGGACAATTTCGCCGCCCGGAAGCTGCGCCACGCTCATTCCCATCCTCTGCATGAGATCGGCGGCGAGGCCCACCGTGCGGTATTTGAAACCCTGGATATCCGCCACGGTGGTAACGGGCTGCTTGAACCAGCCGAAGGGCTGGGCCGGCATCGGGAAGCCGTAGAAGCCGTAGACATTGAGCTGGAGGATGTCCTGGGTGAGCTCGCGATAGAGGTCCTTGCCTCCACCCTGATGGAACCACGCCAACATGGTTGTGGCGCTGCCGCCGAACACCGGACCCGTGCCGAATAGCGAGGCCGCCTTGTGCTTGCCGTACCAGTACACAGGCACGGTGTGGGCCGCGTCGATGACGCCGTCATTGACGCCGTCGAGCACCTGGAAAGCGCCGACCACGGCTCCGGCAGGCAACAGATCGATCTTGATGCGGTTGTTCGACATTTTCTCCACCCGCTCGATATACTGGCGGGCGAAATCCATCCAGATGTCAGAGGCCGGCCACGACGTCTGCATCTTGAGCACTTTTGGAGACTGCGCGGTCACCACGGCGGGCGCAGCAAGTGTGGCCGCCGTCGCGCCGGCTGCCAGCCCGGCCGTCCTGATGAATTTTCGGCGTGAAACTCGTTGTCCTTCGGTGGTCATTAAATCCTCCCGTACTTCAAAGTTTTTGGACAAGGGCTCGAAATTACCGTCAACACGGACGCAGTGGCAGGGGTTGCAGCGCCATCACGTCCAAGAGAACACGAATTAGTGCACAGATGGCGCTGCTCGGTCAAACGCGAGAGACAATTGGTCCAACGGCAATTGAAAGCGCTGCGAATTATGCGCCGGTGTCGCCGCCGCGCGCGCCCGATGCTTCTTCAAGCTCTTCCGACAAGCGATACGCCTCCTGAAAGGCCATTTCGAGGATATAGGCAAGAAAGCGGAACTGCGAAGCGATGGCTAGCGCGCGCAATTCGCTGACCATGCTGAGGATGTAGCTGCTGGCATCGCCGGGCGTTACGCTTAAAGTTTGTTCAACTTCAGATTGAGTAGATGGATCCGGAGCAGCAGATTTGCCTTTCGCCTGCCGCCGGCGTGCTGGTGCGACCATCCTGGCCCGTGCCCCCGTATGGCTTCTGGTCCGATCGCGCAAATCTATCGTCGGCAATTGGAAATGCAAGCAATAATCAACCTATACACGTTCGTTTCTATTCAAAGTTGTAAAAAAGGCCGCGTACGAAGTTAGATGCCGCTGGGCCTTCCCGCCGCTTGCCCTTGCGGGACAGATGGGATGCCTATATGAGGCCAGCGCATCCCACCGGATTCGCAGTCAGGCACTCGCAAAGATTGTAAATGAACGTCGTCGTCGTCGAATCTCCGGCCAAGGCCAAGACAATCAACAAATACCTGGGCAAGGACTTCAAGGTCCTCGCCTCCTATGGCCATGTGCGCGATCTCCCGGCCAAGGACGGCTCGGTGCGGCCGGAGGATGATTTCGCCATGTCGTGGGACGTGGACGGCAAAGCTGCGAAGCGTGTGAATGAGATTGCGGCCGCCTTGAAAGACTCTGCCAAGTTGATCCTTGCGACGGACCCCGACCGCGAAGGCGAAGCCATTTCGTGGCATGTGCTGGAAATCCTGCGCAAGAAAGGAGCGCTCAGGGACAAAGCCGTGGAAAGAGTCGTTTTCAACGCCATCACGCGCCAATCGGTCCTCGAAGCCATGCGCAGGCCAAGACAGGTCGACCCGGCACTTGTCGATGCCTACCGCGCCCGGAGAGCACTCGACTATCTCGTCGGCTTCACCCTCTCCCCCGTTCTATGGCGAAAGCTGCCCGGCGCGCGCTCCGCGGGCCGCGTCCAGTCGGTCGCGCTGCGATTGATCTGCGACCGCGAGCTCGAGATCGAGGCGTTCAAGGCTCAGGAATATTGGACGATCGACGGTGTCTTCACCACAGGCGCCGGCGACAGTTTCTCGGCACGCCTCCATGCCATCGACGGCAAGCGCATAGGCAAGCTCGACATTGAAAATGAGGCATCGGCCCGCGCCGTCGAACGCGCGCTCGTGGGCATCCGTTTCACGGTCGACTCGGTCGAGAGCAAGCCGGCCAAGCGCCACCCCTACCCTCCTTTCCGGACCGCAACGCTGCAGCAGGAAGCCTCGCGCAAGCTCGGCTTCTCCTCCAAAGAGACGATGCAGATCGCACAGCGTCTTTACGAAGGGGTCAGCATCAAGGGCGAGACGGTCGGTCTCATCACCTACATGCGCACGGATGGTGTGCAGATGGCTGGCGAAGCCATTGCCGATACGCGCAACGCCATTCTCAAACATTTCGGCGAGCCCTATTTGCCCGGCGCACCCCGGGCTTACACGTCGAAGACGCTGAATTCCCAGGAAGCGCATGAGGCGATCCGCCCCACCGATCTGATGCGCCACCCTCAGTCAGTCGCCAAATATCTCGATTCCTCGCAGGCGGCCCTCTACGATCTCATCTGGAAGCGGACTGTCGCAAGCCAGATGGAAAGCGCCGAGTTCGAACGCACCACGGCCGACATCGGCGCGCAGGGCACCGACGGCAAGCGCTATGTGTTGCGCGCCACCGGATCGGTCGTGCGCTTCGACGGCTTTCTCAAAATCTATCACGAGGGCCTGGATGATGAGGAGGACGAGGATTCGAAACGACTGCCGAAGCTTGCGCGCGGCGACAGCCTTGGCACACAAGAGATAAAGGCCGAACAGCATTTCACCGAGCCGCCGCCCCGATATTCGGAAGCCTCGCTGATCAAGAAGATGGAGGAGCTTGGCATCGGCCGGCCTTCGACCTACACGGCCATACTTTCCGTGCTGCGCGAGCGCGGCTATGTGCGGCTCGAGAAAAAACGGCTTCACCCTGAGGACAAGGGCCGCATCGTTACGGCCTTTCTCGAGGCCTTTTTCTCGCGTTACGTCGAATATGACTTTACTGCCAATCTGGAGGAATCGCTCGACCGTATCTCGGCCGGGGAGATCGACTGGAAGGAAGTCTTGCGGGATTTCTGGCGAGATTTCATCGCGGCGATCGAAGCCACCAAGGAACTGCGCGTCACCAACGTCCTTGATGCTCTCAACGAGATATTGGCGCCCCACATCTTTCCCCCGAAACCGGATGGCGGCGACCCGCGGCAGTGCCCCTCCTGCGGGGTCGGCCAATTGTCCTTGAAGATCGGCAAGTTCGGTTCCTTCGTGGGCTGCTCGAATTATCCCGACTGCCGTTACACAAGGCAGATCTCCACGGGTGAAGGCACGGAGCGCGAGGCCGTTCCGGCGGAAGGCATAGTTCTCGGCCACGACCCGGAGACGGGAATTGCCGTGACGCGACGAGACGGGCGTTTCGGCCCCTATGTCCAGCTCGGGGAAGCGGATGGAGATGACAAGCCGCGGCGGGCGTCAATCCCAAAAAGCTGGGATCCGGCCTCCGTCGATCTCGACGCAGCGATGAAGCTCTTGAGTTTGCCGCGTGAAGTCGGGCTTCATCCCGAGACCGGCAAGCTGATTATTGCCAACTTTGGCCGCTTCGGTCCGTTCATCCTGCATGACGGAAAATATGCGACGCTGGAAAGCCCGGAGGAGGTTTTCTCCGTCGGCATCAACCGCGCGGTGGATCTGCTCGCGAAGAAAAAGACGAGAGGCCCGCGGGCATCGGCCTCGGCGCTGAAAGTGCTTGGCGAGCATCCCGAGGGCGGCAAGGTTCAGGTCATGTCGGGGCGTTACGGGCCTTATGTGAAATGGGAGAAGGTGAACGCCACGCTTCCACAAGACACGGCGCCCGAGAGCGTGACGCTCGATGAGGCGCTGATGCTGATTGCCGCGAAGGCGGCAAAGGGAAAAGGCCGCAAGTCTGCGCCGAGGAAAAAGGCCAAGGCGAAAATGCCTGAGGATGCGTAAGGCGCGTGGCACGGAAAGCCAAGACGTCTCAGCCCAGCCGGATTCCGAGCGAAGCGGAAATCATCGAATTCCTCAACCGGAGCAAAGGCAGCGTCGGAAAGCGCGAAATCGCGCGGGCCTTCAATGTCAGAGGCGGTGACAAGCAGGAGTTGAAGAAGCTTCTGCGGACCATGGCGGATGAGGGCAAGGTGAGCCGGCGCGGCCGTCTCACGCGCAAGAACGCCCTGCCCGACGTGTCGGTGGTCGAGATTGCCGATATCGACCGCGATGGCGAGCTTATCGGCACGCCCGTGGATTGGGACGACCTTGCCTCCGAGCAGCGCCCCCTAATATTGATCAGGCCGGGGCGAGGCGGGCCGCAGGTTGGGCGCGGCGACCGCGTTCTGGCCGCGGTGAAACCCACAAGCGACCGGGCCTATCCTTATGAGGCGCGTATCGTTCGCAAGCTGCTTGGCGAGGAAACACGCGTGCTTGGCGTGTTTCGCCTCGTCAAGGGTCACGGCGGCCGCATCGTGCCGGTCGACAAGAAGGCGAGGCATGAGTTCATCGTCGAGCAAGGCGACGAGAATGGCGCCCTCCCCGGAGAGCTGGTCGAGATCGACACTGTGAAAACCCGCGCCCACAGTCTGCCCAAGGCGCGCGTGCGGCGCCGTCTTGGCGATCTCAAGGACCAGCGCAACATTTCGCTCATAGCTGTGCATGAGCACGGCATTCCAACGCGTTTTCCCGAAAAGGCCCTGCACGAGGCGCAGAGCTTGAAGCACTTCAGCCCGGCGGGACGCGTCGACCTGAGAGACGTTCCGTTGATCACAATCGATCCGCCGGACGCGCGTGACCATGACGATGCCGTGCATGCAGAACCCGATGGGGACGCGCAGAATGCCGGCGGCTTCAAGGTTATCGTGGCGATCGCTGATGTTGCGCACTATGTGCGCTCCGGCGCCGCGCTCGACCGCGAAGCGCGCATGCGCGGAAACTCCGTCTATTTCCCGGACCGGGTGGTGCCCATGTTGCCGGAAAAGATTTCCAATGATCTTTGCTCACTGAGGGAAAATGAAGACCGGGCGTGCCTTGCTTGTCTCATGACCTTTGACAGGAGAGGAACCAAGGTGAGCCATCGCTTCGCGCGTGCGGTCATGCGCTCGCATGCCAAGCTCTCCTATGAAGAGGCGCAAGCCGCAATCGACGGCTCACCCAACCAGAAGACGCAAGCCCTCCTCGGGCCAATTCTCAAGCCGCTCTGGCAGGCGTTCCGGACAGTGAACGCCGCACGGGCGCGGCGGGGCCCCCTCGAACTCGACCTGCCTGAGCGGAAGATCGTGCTCGACGCGCATGGGTTGATCGAGCGTGTGTTCGTGCCCGAGCGACTCGACGCGCATAAGCTCATTGAGGAATTCATGATCCAGGCCAATGTGGCGGCCGCGGAAACGCTCGAAGAACGGAAAGTGCCTCTGATTTATCGCGTTCACGAGCCGCCCTCGCGCGAAAAGCTCGTAGCGCTTTCGGAATTCCTGCGCACCCTCGGCCTGCCCCTCCCGCTTGGACAGGTTCTCAAACCCAAGCTTTTCAATGCCGTCCTCGATCAGGTGAAGGGCAAGGACTTCGAAACCCTTGTCAACCAAGTGGTGCTGCGCAGTCAGGCGCAGGCGGTTTACTTGGCCGAGAACCGCGGACACTTCGGTCTCAATCTGCGCCGCTACGCGCATTTCACCTCGCCTATCCGCCGCTACGCCGATCTTGTCGTGCACCGCGCGCTGATCACGGCGCATGGCTTCGGCGAGGATGGCTTGAGCCATGAGGACAAGGTCTCGATTTCCGAGACGGCGGAGCTCATCTCCGCGACCGAACGGCGAGCCATGGCGGCTGAACGGGCGACGATCGACCGGCTGGTCGCGGCGCACCTTTCCGATCAGATCGGCGCCCGGTTCGATGCACGGATCAACGGCTTGGTAGGCGCCGGACTGTTCGTGACCCTGAGTGAAACGGGGGCGGATGGTTTCGTTCCCGCCGCCACGCTCGGGGCCGACCGCTTCCTCTATAATGAAAAGACTCACGCGCTGGTGGGAGCAAGGACGGGCGAGACCTACCGGCTTGGTGACAAAGTCGAGGTTGTACTGAAAGAAGTCGCTCCAGTTTCAGGCGGCTTGCGGTTCGAAATGGTAACACCCGGCCGTCAAGGAGAGCCGGCCGGTCCGCGAGGCCTGCAACCGAGAAGGCAGGACAGGCGGTCGGCTGGGAAGAAAGCGCGCAGAGCCCGCCGGTAGCTGTTGCAACCGGCCGATCGAGGGCTCGCCTTGACATGGGCCCGGCGGTTGCGCCATACCCTCCCCGACATTGGCGCGCCTTCAAGACCTTTCGCGCCAGGAGACTCTTATGGCAAAGGCGATATCGCTGAAGATCAAGCTCGTGAGCAGCGCGGGCACCGGCTATTACTATGTGACGAAGAAGAATTCGCGCACACAGACTGAAAAGCTGGTCATGAAGAAATATGATCCCAAGGCGCGCAAGCACGTCGAGTTCAAGGAAGCAAAGATCAAGTAAGGCCCGGACCGGGCGACACTCTTCAAGGCATCGCACATGCGATGCCTTTTTTATGCGCGCCACTGCCGTATTTGGGAGGCAAAAAAAGGCGGCCGGCCCAGCGCTATTGTCGAGGAGGCCACTCGAACTGCACCGGACCGGCCAACCCCGTGGACTCAGGAGATGCGGCGGACCTGAGAGCCCCGGGGCAAAGACATGAACTTTGATAACCAGTTCATCAGAAGCTGGAAAAGCGCTTGCGTCGGTTGAAAGAGAAATGTGCCGCCGCCTGTGGAGTTTCCCTAGCTCCTTTTGCCTGCCTTAGGCAAATTCACTTTGTCGCAATCTATAGGAAGCGCCCGCAAAGGCCAACCCTCTACAACGTCACATCAGTAGAAATTATTCAGCCAGCGTAAAGGCTTAATGTAAACCAATTGCCCCAATTTCAAGAGTTAACCAAGGCCCGCAAGGCGCGGGATCAGGCTGCGGCCAGCATCACCCTGTTTCGCCCATCGCGCTTGGCCTGATAGAGCGCATCGTCGGCCCGTTTGAGCATTGCCTCTGTATTGTCACTGGCGCCCTCGAAGGACGCGACGCCGATGGATACGGTGATCGGCAGCCCACCGGTCTTGGCGCCTGCGTTGAAGGGTTTCGTGGAAACGAACTTGCGCAGGCGCTCCCCTACCCGCATCGCCATCGTCCGGTCGGCGTCGGGCAGAATGGCGATGAACTCCTCGCCTCCTGTGCGGCAGGGCAGATCGAGATTGCGCACCCCGTCTTTGATGCGGGCGGCAAGCTCCTGCAGCACCCGGTCGCCCACGTCATGTCCATGCGTGTC
>DATBMX010000157.1:0-5154 GCA_036554625.1 Aestuariivirgaceae bacterium | reverse complement strand
GACGCACAGGGCAATCGTCACCGAGGTGGTCAGGAGCTGCCTGATCTCAATCGAGGAGAAAGTTTTAGCCCACCAGTCGAGGCCCCAGCGGGTGATCGGAAATTGGAAATAGCGGCTGGCCGTCAGGGAGGCCAGTGTGATGCAGATGATTGGCAGATAGACAAAGAGCAGCAAGGCCAATGTCCAGACGGCGATGAGCCCGTGGCGCAGCCGTTGTGAGCGCGTTTCCATCACTTACCTGCGTCCGAGAAAGAGGTCGAGGTCGAACCGCCGCAGCACCAGTATGACCATGGTGCCGACAACCGCCATCAGCAATACGGCAAGAGCTGATCCCAGTGGCCAGTTTTGAGCATAAGTGAAGGCGATCTCTATGTCATGGGTGATGGGTATGATCTTCTGGCCGCCAAGCACCTTTGCTTCGGCAATGGCGCCCACCGCCAGCACGAATGTCAGGAGGCATCCGATCAGAACGCCCGGCATGGACAACGGCAGCTCGACCTCTTTGAAAACTTGCCAGCGTGTGGCGCCAAGGTCGAGCGCGGCTTCGCGCGTCTCGGAAGGCACCATGCTGATCCCAAGCGTCATGGGAAACAGCATGAAGGGAATGTAGACGTAGATCATGCCGAAAACGACGGCGGCGCGGGTGAACAACAGACTCTGGAGCTCCCATCCAGTAAGCGATTTCAGCGTGCCGAGCAGCACGCCATTCTTGATGAAGAACAACACCCAGCCATAGAGGCGAATATTCTCCGACACGAACAGCGGAATCGTGAAGAGCAAGGTAAGCAGCATGGCGTATGGGCCAAAAACGCGCACCAATGCGTAGGCAACAGGGTAGCAGATGATTGCCAGAACCAGCACGGACAGCGCTGCCAAGCCCAACGACCACAAAAATGAAATGTAGCTGGAGCCCTCGAAAATCGTTCGATAGTTCTCTGGCGTCGGCACGCCCGTGAAGGCAAACGTACGCGGCGGCATGACGCTGTACCAGATGACCGCCAGCAAGGGAGCAGCGAATCCGACAGCCAGAAAAAGCAGCACCGGAAACGCCGTTTTTTCTCCCGCACCAAGCCGCAGCTGCATGGCTCAATCCTCGACCAGGATGCTGTCCTTCGAGTCCCAGCCGATCAGCACTTCATCGTCGCGCTGACCTGAATAAGCCTGCTGGCGCAGCTTCTCGACGATGAAAACCTGCTCGCCCGAGCGGACTTGATATTGGATGCGGGATCCCAGAGCATATTCGTTGTACAGTTGCCCCTTCGCCCAATTCTGTGCCTCCTGCGGCGCGCTGAGGAATCGCACGAATTCAGGGCGGATCACGAGATATCCTGTTGTGAAGGAGCCGTTCGGCCGAGGCGCGATGAGTTCCCCGTCGAGCGAAGGTGAGGCAAGCTTGCCATTGCTGTTCATCGTCACCGGAAGAATGTTCACGTCGCCGATGAACTCGGAAACGAACTTGGAATTCGGCGCAGAATAGATCTGCTGTGGCGTTCCGACTTGGATGAGCCTGCCGCCTCGCATCACGCCGATTCTGTCGCTCATGACCATCGCTTCTTCCAGCGAGTGCGTAATGTAGACGAACGTCTTGCCCGTTTCGCGATGGATGTCTTTGAGTTCTTTCTCGAGTGTCTTGCGAAGCTTGTAGTCAATGGCCGACAAAGGCTCGTCGAAGAACAGGATCTCGGGGTCGTAAGCCAGCGCCCGGGCGAGAGCGACGCGCTGCCGTTCGCCACCGGAGCAGCGTAGTACACTTTTGGCGTAGTAGTCGGAGGGCAGCCGAAGAAGCTGCATGAGGTCGTGAGCGCGCTTCTTGCGCTTCTCGGCTTCGGTTCCGCGAATCTTCAGCGGGAACTCGATGTTCTCTCCGACGGTGCGGTGGGGAAACAGTGCAAGCGACTGGAATACCATGCACGTGGGGCGCTTGTTGGCGGGAAGCTCGTTGACCCTCTGCCCGCGAATAATGATGTCCCCTGCGCTCGGCGTTTCGAGACCTGCTAGCATGCGCAGGAGGGTTGTCTTGCCGCAGCCGGATGGACCGACGATGGTGAAGAACTCGCCTTCAGCGATATCGAGATCGACCCCATTGACCGCAGCAAGCTCACCAAAGGTCTTGGCAAGACCTTTGAGCGACAGCAGGGCATGCCCATTCACCGCTGGATTACGCATCGGAAGGACAAAACAGAATAGCCGCCAACTTACCGGATAGAAAGCCCGGAGCTGGCGGCATTCGAGACGTCTTTGACTCAGCCTCCGGAAGCCTCACGCTTTGCTGCCGTCATGATGTCGAGGAGCTTGTCGTAGTCAGGCACGATATCATATTCGACCGACCGCGCCATCTCTTCCTCGAGGCTATCCCATTGAATGGCATCAAGCTCTTCCTTCGTGAACAGCTTGAAGCATTCGGGGTTGCCCATCTGGGTTACGGGATTGTAGGTGCCCTCGGCGAAGGCGACGACGTGCGCCATGGTTGGATCTTGCACATACTCGAGAAAATCGGCTGCCAGCGGCGAAAGTTCGGGATTGTTCACGGTGGAGGTCACCTCTATCCATGAAATGCCACCCTTCCCGTCCGCCATGGGTCCCTTCTTGGGCGTGATGCCGCGAATCTCGGGATGACCATCTGCCCTGGCCGGCGAAGCGGAATAGGTACCGCCCGTCAGATGGAAGTCGATCTCGCCCGCGACGAGCGATTGGTTCATTGTGGCGATGTCTCCCACCACCTTGGCGCCCTTGAAGACGCTTTTGGCGGTCTCGGTGAATTTTGCAACTTCCTCATCGCTGTGCTGCTTGAACGGATCGAAGCCCGAGATGCAGCATAGGACGAAGACATTCCAGTCGTCCGATTCGAGAATCCCGTATTTCTTGTCATTTGCGCGGTCGTTCCACAGATCCCAGCCCTGGTCCTCGGCCGTTTCCCGGCTGATCTTGTCAGTGTTGACGACGAAGCTGTATGGCCCAAAGCGTTGGACCATGCCGAGGAGCTCTGCTCCTGAATCGTCCATCGCCCATTTGTAGGGCGCCTTGAACCCTGGAAGCATCTTGTCGAAATAGGGCTCGAAGCGCGCGCGATCCAGCGGCTTGATCAGCTTCTCGGGGTGCATGACCTTGCGCGCCCATGGGTTGTTGACGTTGATCAGGTCCCAAACATTGGTTTCGCCCGCCCGCAGCCGGTTGATCATCGTCGGATCATTGGTGAGCGATTCAGCCTTGACGGTCGCCCCGCGCTGCTGGCGGAAGGGATCGAGCACCTGGGCCGAATTATATCCTTCCCAGCATAGTATGTTCAGTTCCTTCTCCCGCGCCGCCGAGGCTCCCTTCGGCAGTATGAATGAACCAGCCGCGAAGGCGGCGGCCCACAAAGCCGACTGCTGCATGAAACCTCTGCGCGAAATCTTAAAGCTGCTGGCCATTGATATCCTCCCTGGTCATCGTCAGACGGGTCTATGCCCGATCGAAAGCTTATTGCCTCGGGGCCGATATGATCACTAAAAGCCGAAGGAGCCAAGACCCGCGGCGTCACCGCAGTACAAGTTAATGGATTGCCGCCTGCGCCGCCTTGACAGAAGACATGGCGAAGTTGACAGGCCGCAAATGCTGCCCATTTCAAGCTAGCTTCGACCAATGGCTGCCGAAACCCGCCATCATGATCTCGACGCCGATGGCGACGATCACGATGCCGAAGACCCGCTGCAGCACGAGCAGCCCGTTGCGCCCAAGAAACCTGCCAACCGCCGGCGCGCATGCCAACACCGCCCAGACAGCCACGGCATTGAGCAGGATGATCAGCGCAATAGCCATGTCGTCGCGAAGCCCATGTTCCTCGTGCGTTTCGAGTATGACCGCCGTGATACTCGCAGCACCGGCGAGCGCGGGCGTGCCGAGCGGCGTCACGCCGACCCGGAAAGGCAAAGGTGAATCGTTGCCCTCCGCAGCTTGCCTTGATTCCGTGTCGAGCTTGCCCTGCACGAGAGACAGGCCGATGAGGAGCACGATCAGACCGCCGCCGATCTGAAAGGATGGCAGGGAGGCGCCTAAGGCAGTCAGCAACAGCTCTCCGAAAAAATGAGCAGCCAAAAGAATAGCGAGCGCTGTCAAAGTGGCGACGGTGGCCGTTTGCAGAATGAGCTGACGGTTGGTATCGCCGACGAGGCTTAGCATCAGCGGGACGTGCAAAAAGGGAGCAACCAGCACGAAAAGGCTGATGCTGAAGCGCGTATACTCTGACCAGTGCATTGCCACCCCTGCAATTGCAATTGAAGATAGCAGAAGCACTTTGCATGCAATTTGTATAACGTATGGTTAAACTCCGCCCTCAGGCGCAGCTGAGGACATGTTCCAGCTCCTTGGAGCTTAGTACATGGCAATAGATCATGTTGATGATCTCCAGCTCCTTGCGGTGAAGTTCCTCTGAGCCGGCGGCGCAGCAGTCTTCCACGACGATGACGTTGAAACCTTCATCGGCAAGACTGCGCACGGTGGATGACACGCATTGATCCGTGAAGATCCCGACGCACACGATATTCTTCTTGCCCATGTTGTGGAGAATGAGACGGAGATTGGTGCCGGTCACGGCGGAGTCGGTGGTCTTGGTGACGACGATCTCGTCGCCTTCCGGAAACAGTTCCGGTACGAGTTGCGAGGCACGTTCGCTCTTGGGCAAAAGCAGATTGTTCCATCCCAACTTCTTTTGGCCGAGAGAACGCTCCCGGCCATCCTTGGTATGCGTCGCAATGCGCGCGAAGACACATTCCATGCCACGCGTTCTGAAGAGATTCAGAAGCCCTGCCGTTCTGGGAATGACGATCTTGTGCATTCGTTCATGGAATGGCGTCCACGCATCGTAACGGCGTTGATTTTCCTTACTCAGCGTCCCTCGGTCGGGCCGCTCGAGATAAACGTTCTGGACGTCGATGACGAGAAGGGCAGTTTCATCCCTTTTCAACACCATGTCGTCAGGCTCGGGCGCGCCCTCATAGTAGATTGAGCGAAAGTCTGTCTTCCAGTTCATGATGAGTTGCGATTCAGAAACGGTATGTGAAAAGCCCGCGGCGCTCATAGACATCCGCGGCCTCTTCGACAAAGCTGGCCATCTTCTCGGCTTGATGTGCCTCGCGCAATTGGCGGGCTGCCTCCATCATGTCGCGCTTCGATTTG
>DATBMX010000143.1:0-4950 GCA_036554625.1 Aestuariivirgaceae bacterium | reverse complement strand
GATCGAGGCAAGAGTATCGGTGGCACCCCCGAAAGTCGTGCGGGCCACGCCCCCGGCGGCAGCTCAGCACAAGTCCGTCGGTCTCGGCTTGGTAACGACAGCGGCAAGTCCCGATCCCCTCCCTCTCTCCGGCGACAACGTGTCGAGCATGATGGTGATGACCAACCCGTCGCCTGAAATGCCGGCGCCGCAAGCGGAAACGGAGCCTACCGCGGCAAGCATCGAGTCGGCTGCCATCGAAGAGGAAGAGATCGCGCCCGCCCCCAAAGCCAAGCCGAAGCCGAAGACTCAGTCTGCCGAGGCCGCGGGGCCGGTGCCTGCGGCGCCTAGAGCCGTCAAGCCGAAGCCAAAGCCGCGAGAGTCGGAAGAGGTTCTTCCCTGGCTCCGGCCGCGCGCCTTTTAGGTTGATTGGCCTTTAGGCGCCACGTTCTGCTCTCAGTTCCTTTTTGGAGTGCTTGCCGACTAGGGTCTTTGGCAGGCTGTCGCGGAACTCGATTTCCGCCGGCAATTCGATCTTTGACAGGCGCGGCCTGAGGAACTCGATCAGCTCGGCTTTGCTCGCGCGGACGCCTTCCTTCAGCTTGATGAACGCCTTCGGCGCCTCGCCGCGATAAGCGTCAGGAATGCCGATAACCGTCGCCTCTTCAACGGCAGGATGCTCGTAGAGAACGTCCTCGATACGCCTCGGATAAACCTTGAAGCCCGAGCAGTTGATCATGTCCTTGATGCGGTCGACGATAAAGATGAAGCCCTCTTCGTCCATGTAGCCGACGTCTCCGGTGCGGAAGTACCGACCGACGAACACGTTCTCCGTCTCCTCCGGCTTGTTCCAATAGCCGGCCATGACCTGCGGGCCTGCGATGCAGATCTCACCGGCCTCGCCGCGTTCGACCTCGACGGCAGGATCCTCGAGCGAGCGGATGCTGAACTCGGTACCGGGAAGCGGCAGGCCGATTGACCCCGCTCTCGGCGGCCTGTCGTGGGGATTGCAGGATGCCACAGGTGAGGTCTCGCTCAGGCCGTAGCCTTCGGTCAGCGTACAGCCCGACATCGACTCGAAGCCGCGCTTCACCTCGATCGGCAGCCCCGCGCCGCCCGAGACGCAGAACTCGAGCGAGGTGAGGTCGAACTCCTTGATGCGGGGATGCTGCATCATGGCGTTGAACAAGGTGGGCACACCCGGCATCATTTTCGGCTTGAGTTTGTGAATCAGTTTCAAGGTTTGGATCAGGTCGAGACGCGGCAGGAGGATCATCTCCATACCCTGGCCGATGCCGAAATTCATCACTGTCGTCATGGCGAAGACGTGGAACAGCGGCAGAATGCCGATGATGCCGTCACCTGCTTCCATGGTTTGCCCGCGCCAGGCCGTCAGCTGCTGCACGTTAATGGAGAGATTGGCGTGGGTGAGCATGGCGCCCTTAGGCGTGCCGGTGGTGCCCCCCGTATATTGCAGGACGGCCACGGCGTCTGTGCCGATGGCAGGCTTTATGTAGTTGCCGTCATTCGCGAGCAGGTCATGCTCGGCCACCATTTTCGCCCTTTGCGGCGAGGAGCGTATCGTTCGGAGCTTCGTCCCGCGCTTGAGCTTCAGGCCGATCGCCTTGAGCTTAGGCAGGAGGCTGGCAAAACTCGCCACCACGGCCTTGTCGAGGGCGCCGCTCGCGATCAGGGCCTCGGCCTTGTCGAAGGTCACGGCAAGATCGAGCGTCACCATGATCTTGGTGCCGCTGTCGCGGGCCTGGAGCTCCAGTTCCTCCTGGCTGTAGAGTGGATTGAAATTGACGACCGTCCCGCCTGCCTTGAGGATCCCGTTGTAAAAGACGACGAAGGCTGGCGAGTTCGGCATAAGCAGCCCGACCTTGACGCCTTCGCCGACGCCAAGAGCCTGGAGCCCTTTCGCGGCGCGGTCCGACATATTGCCGATCTCGGCAAAGCTCAGCCGTTTCCCCATGAAATAGGTGCACGGCCTCTTCCCGTGGGCCGCCACCGCAGCGTCGAGAATGCTTGTGAGCAGGACCGGCTCGAGGGCCATGCTCCAATCCACATCCTTAGGGTAGGACTTAAGCCAAGGCCGCTCGGCAGCCGAATCCTTGCCGCTGGAGGCTGATATCGAAGCTTTTTCGGGTTTAGCCATGACGCAATTGCCGCTTTAGCGTCTTTTTAGCCTCTCACCAGTTAATTGCCTCCGCGTGGCCAGAAAAAACGGAGGCAATTGGCCGCAGCGCCTCTTGTCCCATCGCGATCGACCACTAACATACCACAGCTAGGGGCCCGAATAAGGCAATAAGCCCGCATCGACGGGTTGGATGAATATGCTGAAACCGTGGCGTGGCAGGCCAAAAAACGCCAATTTTGTTGGCCAAGAGAGCCTGAAACACGCGACGGAATCGAACGAGGACGTCGTAGACTCGACCAGTTTTTAAGTCTATTCCAATACCTGACTTGCCCTTGGTAACGCTATGAATTAGCGGGAGGGCACTTGGACACGGACCCCAAACGGGGCAGGGAGAGTTGATATGGATGATGTGGCTACCAAGATCATCGAAATTCTGCGCAAGAACATGAAGGATCCGTCAAAGGCCGTGACGCTCGAAACTCCCCTGAGCGAGCTTGAGATCGAATCGCTTGATCTCGCGGTGATCGTGTTCGATATTGAGGATACTTTCGGGATCGAGATCCCGTACAATGCGAATGAAGAGGTTGAGGCGTTCGCGACGGTGGGATCCGTCGTCGATCGCGTGAAAAGCATCATCGCAGAGACAAAGGCTTCGGGCGCAGCTGCTTGATGTGCCTTTTCGCCCGGGGCCTCCTGGGCGCTTGAATCTCCGGAGTTACGTTAGCACGGCATGACACATTCTAATGGGCGCCGCCGCGTCGTGGTCACAGGCCAGGGCGTGGTTACACCTTTGGGCACTGGGGTTGACCGTTTTTGGGCCGGGCTCAAGAACGGCGAATGCGGTATTCGCCAGGTCCAGAGCTTTTCCACAGAAGATCTGTATATCACCATCGCGGGCGAGATCCCGGATTTCGATCCCAAGGAGCGGCTGCAATCGAAGCCGCTCATGCTCGCCGACAAGTATTCGCAGTATGCCGGCTGCGCCGCCCAGGAAGCCGTCGCCCAGTCCAAGATTGAGACACCGTTCAAGGACCCCGAGAGCTATCGCTCAGCCTGCATTATCGGCTCAGGCGTCGGCGGTCTCACCACCCTCGAATTCTCCTACAAGATGCTGTTCAAGGAGAACAAGCGCGCGACCCACCCGCTGACGCTTCTCAAGGCGATCGGCAGTTCCGCGTCCGCCCATGTCAGCATCGAATACGGCATCAAGGGCCCGACCTTCGGCGTGGTCAGTGCCTGCGCCACGGCGACCCACGCCATCGGCATGACCTATCGCATGATCCGCGAAGGGCTCGTCGATCTTGGCATTGCCGGCGCCGCCGAAGCCTCGCTCAACTGGGGTGCCACGCGTGCATGGCAGGCGATGCGGGTGTTAAGCCCGGATGGGCTGTGGCCGTTCGCCAAGAAGCGCAACGGCACTGTTCTTGCCGAGGGTGCTGGCATCCTGATGCTCGAGGAATATGAGCGTGCCAAGCAGCGCGGCGCTCCGATCCTTGCCGAGTTGATGGGCTACGGCATGACCGCCGACGCCGCCGACATGGTCAACCCTTCAATCGACGGCGCCTCGATGGCCATGCAGATGGCTCTCGATGATGCGCGCCTTTCGCCGAGCGATGTCGATTACGTCAATGCTCATGGCACGGCAACCGCGGTGAACGATATCAACGAAACTCGGGCCATCAAGCGCGTGTTTGGCGGCGGGGCCAATAAGCTCTCGATCTCCTCGACCAAGTCGATGCACGGCCATTGCCTCGGCGCTGGCGGAGGCATCGAGGCGGTTGCCGCGATCAAGGCCATCGGCGAGAAGTTCGTGCCCCCGACGGTCGGTCTCGACGAGGTTGATCCTGAGTGTGACCTCGACTACACGCCGAACGTCGGGCGGAAGCGCGACGTCAACTACGCCATGTCCAACTCTTTCGCTTTCGGTGGGCTTAACGCCGTTCTCGTGTTTGGACCGCCCCCCGCCTAGGCAGACATCCTTCACCTCGGATTTGCACCCACACCCTCGCGCCAGGCGCGAGGGTATCGCTTTATTGCCGCCCAAGTCGCGCGGCAGATTTCAGCTTGCTCAATTGTCAGCCCGTCGCGATGGTTGGGTGACTCTGACTAAATCCGCAGGAGGTCGAAGGACATGTCCAGGCTTGCGATCATCGTCACCGCGCTCTGTGCGCTCGCCGCGACGACGCCTGCGCGCGCTCTCGGCGATTTGAAGAACTGCAACGCCATCGCGGACACGAACGAGAGAATGACGTGCCTCTACTCCCATATTGCGCATCTAGAGCAGACTTTGCTCAGCCTCAGCACCGATATCACCGATCTCAGGCACGCGCTGCGGGACAAGCTCGACGCGAAAGGCGTGTACAAGCTGCAATATGTCGGGAAGGGGAACTGCCTCACCTATGCGGAGAGGGACAGGCCGCCGGCTCTGGCGAGCTGCGATCGCCCTGATTCGTGGAAGCTCGTGCGCGGCTCGCAGTCGCCCCCAAAGGGATCGGTCGTGAAGACGACGCCTTCGGACGAGTCAGGAAGGTCGGGCGACAAGGACAGAGCGAGGGACAGGCAGAAGAAGGCATCCCCGGACGAGACCGCGGGCAAGAGCAAAGAGAAGTCCAAGCGCAAATCGAAGGAACAGCCGCAGGCCGACTCCCAACCTCAAGCCACGCCGGAAGTCCCGGCCGAGCCGCAGGCGAACTAAATCAGCCCAAGCCCGCGGAAGCTCGCATGCCCCTGTTTGCCGACGATGATGTGGTCATGCACCACGATGCCGAGGTTTTTTGAGGCGGAAACGATCTGCTTGGTCATCTCAATATCGGCGCGGGACGGCGTCGGAT
>DATBMX010000085.1:0-1515 GCA_036554625.1 Aestuariivirgaceae bacterium | reverse complement strand
TCAAAAATGCACCGCATACCGTGCTCGATCTGGCCGATGAGGTCTGGGAACGGCCATATACCCGGACACAAGCCTGCTTCCCGCTGAAAGGGCTTCAAATGGATAAGTATTGGTCTCCAGTGAACCGCGTCGACAATGCGTACGGCGATCGCAATCTTATGTGCACCTGCGCCTCTATGGCGGAGCTGCAGGAAGCCGCCGAATGATACTAAGGTCATGGACGATGATTCCCGACATCGTCATGGCCGGGCTTGTCCCGGCCATCCACGTCTTTTGCTTTGGCTCCTGACTCAAGTCGTGGATGCCCGGCACAAGGCCGGGCATGACGAAGGAAAGTCTGTGGTCGTTGGTATATGGCGGGTTTCCAGCCCGCTTGTCGCAAAAATCGGAAAGGCGCATGCTCGATGCGGCAAGCGCTGCCAAGATCGGCGATGCCATGAGACGGAGATTCTCGATGCGAAGAATTCGGTGGAAGCTGTTGGGATTGGGTACGATCATTGCTGCGACAGCCTTGAGCCAGGCGGCGGCAGCACAGGACAAAGTCAAGGTCGGGGTGTTCCCGACCGCTTCCTCGGTCCCCTATTTCTTGGCGATCGACCGCGGGTTCTACCGGGAGCAGGGCATCGAGCCGGAGACGACGCGGCTGATCGGCGGTACGGCCAATATCGCGGCGATGATCAGCAACCAGATCGAGGCTGCGATCGTGCTGGTGACGATCGAGGGCATGAACGCCAATCTCAAGAAGCCGGGTGTCGCCATGTATATCGGCGTGCACAGTCAGAATAAGATCAACCAGATGGAGCAGTTCGTGGCTCGCAAGGGCTATGCCGCGGAGACGCTGAAGGCTCTCAAGGGCGCGCGGATCATGTCGGCTCCCGGGCCGGCCAACGTCGTCGCCGCGAAAGCCGTTCTCGCCAAGGTCGGCCTGAGCGAACGCGACTACACCATCGACCAACTCGACATGGGCCAGCACGTCAACGCCATGGCATCCGGTACCTTCGATGCCGGCTACACGCTGGAGCCGCAGGCCTCGACCATGCGCAAGCTCGGCGTCGCGCGCACGCTCGAGGCCGGCGTCATCACCAAGTACATCCTGGGGGATGAGAACGGCAACGCTTTCGCAGCCGGCTGTGCCATCACCGGTGACTTCATCAAGAATCGTCCTGACGTCGCCAGGCGCTTTGCGGCGGTGTGGAAAAAGGCCATCCATTTCGTCAACGACAACCCGCAGGAAGCGCGCAAGTACCTCGCCAAGAATACGCTCACCCCGGAGGACGTGGTCGATACGGTACCGATGGTGCGTTACTACACGGCGGGCGAATTGACCGACAAGCACCGGGCGGAGTTTCAGAAATTCATCGATTTCTCGACCTCGGTGGGGACGCTGCCGGAGAAAGTCGACATCACAAAGTTCCTGCAGGCGTACTGAGCCGCGCGAACGGTCTCCAGCGGTAGGATGGGTTGAGCGAAGCGAAACCCATCATGGCCCTGCAGGCGCGCAGGACGGCGGTTCCC
>DATBMX010000041.1:0-8111 GCA_036554625.1 Aestuariivirgaceae bacterium | reverse complement strand
ATGGAGCGTCACAGTGGCAGAGTTGCCTGCAAAGGCCGCAATGCCGTCGGATCGATCACCTTCGGTTTGAATGCTCCCGGAGGAAGCAACGGTGACAACATTGCCATATCCCAGTATTCCAACCCCGAAAGACCCTTGCGTTTGCACGTCTCCGTCGAATGCCACCGAGACTGCGTCCCCTTCCGCATAGATCCCGGCTCCCAGGCTTCCGAGGGTGTTGATGGTTCCCGAACCGGTAACCGTGACGTTTCCTAGAGACCCCCTGACCTTGATCCCATAGGACTGAACCCCATCCGTGCTGATCGCGCCATTGGCAGTGACGCTGACATCTTCGACTGCATTATTGACATAAATGCCATGCGCCGCCCCGCCATGCGTCGCGATACTGCCGGTGTCTGTCAGCGCAATCGTCGCCTCGCCAGCCGTGTCGACGAAGATGCCATGGGAATAGGAATCGCTGGCGCCCCCCGCATAGTTTCGGCCGGTCTCGATTGCGCCTGAAACCGAGATGTCGACCGTGCTGGCGTTCGCACCGGAGACATGGATGCCTCGGCTCAGCGCGCCATCTGTGTAGATTGCGCTCCCGGCGTAGGTGACGATATCGGCCGAGTAGGGCGTGCCGTTGCCAATCCCAACGACATAGACTCCATCGGCGTTGTTGCCCTGGGTTTCGACCAGGCCCGAGATGCGCGCTTGAGCTTGTTCGGCACGGACAACGATGGCGTCGCCATCGCTGCCCTGGGTGAGGATGCTTCCGCTACTGCCGACCGTCACCGATGCTGTTTGGCCACCGATGCGGATCGCCCCTGACGAAGTCCCACCCGTGTGGATTGACCCACTAACCAAAACATTGGACGTGCCGTGCTCTGTATATGCTTGAATGCCGACGGAGTTGTCGCCTGAGGTGCTGACCGCTCCGGAGACCGCAACCGTAACGTCACTGTTCGTTCCGACATAGATGCCCTTCGAATAGGCACCTTCGGTGCTGATCGATCCATCGGCGATGATGGTGGCATTCTCGACATCCTGGACGAACATGCCATGCGCCAGTCCGCCATGCGTCGCGATGCTGCCGGTGTCTGTCAGCGCAATCGTCGTCTCGCCAGCCGTGTCGAGGAAGACGCCATGGGCATAGGAATTGCCGGTGGCGCCCGCATAGTTCCGGCCGGTCTCGATTGCGCCTGAAACCGAGACGTCGACCGTGCTGGCGCTCGTACCGACGACATGAATGCCTCGGCTCTCCGCGCCATTGGTATGGATTGCGCTCCCGGCATGGGTGACGATATCGGCAGAAGAGGGCGTGCCGTTGCCACCGACATAGACCCCATCGGCGTTGTTTCCTTGGGTTTCCAGCAACCCTGAGACACGCATATCGGCGCTATCCGCGGCTACAAACAAGGCCGTCGCACCATCCCCTTCCGTGAGAATCGTAGCCGTGGCGTCGATGCTGATGATCGCATCGACAGTACTGCCGATGGCATAGATCGCATGACTTTGATTTCCGCCAGTGTGGATGCTTCCATCCAGCGTGACGTAAAGATGATCCGTTGCGTTTGCGCTGATCCCCACAGACTCTGCGCCAGTCGTAAAGATTTGTCCCGACGCCGTAATAGTGAGGTCCTCAGCGCCAAAAATGTGGATGCCATACGCATGATTTCCTCGGGTCAGCATGATACCTTCGCCGCTTACCGTGACGGCGCCGCCGACGCTATCGACCAATATTCCAAAGGATTCATCGCCCTCGGTGCTGATCGCGCCATCGGCGATGATGGCGACATCCTCTGCAACATTCTTGACATAAATGCCATGCGCCGCCCCGCCATGCGTCGCGATGCTGCCGGTGTCTGTCAGCGCAATCGTAGTCTCGCCAGCCGTGTCGACTGAAATCCCATGCGAATATCGTCCCGCGGTGCTGATGGCACCAGCCCAAAGGACATTGGTGTTCATACCTTCCTCAATGTGGATTCCGTGGGCGTTATCGCCGCCGGTTATGATTTCGTTGTCGTATGGTTCATCACCGGTCACGTTAACGTCGCCCGATGCCGCAGATACAAGGATGGCAGAGGACTCTGCTCCTTCGGTGGTTATCGAGCCGTTGGTGTAGACAGTGACATCTCCCAGCGTGCTCTCGACGTAAATGCCCTGGGCACCGCTGCCATGGGTCGTGATACTGGCTTCGTCGCTATTCATTACCAACACATCGCCGCCCGCCTGCACCTCGATTCCCTGGCCGCCATTCAGCGTCAGGATATCGACGTCGCTGACAATGGTCACATGGTGAGCGCCTGCGATGAAAATGCCTTCCGACTCGCCCGCCGTCGTGATGTCGGTGGCTGAGTCGCTGTCGTAGAGGCGCAGGTCGAGATCGGATACGTCGGAAGGCGAGAAGAAAATGAACAGCCCTTCGCTGGGCCCCGAGGGGATCGTGACGCCATCCTGCACTACCATGGTGAGATCGTCTGCCGGGTTGTACTCGATTCCCCCGTCATAGGTCCCATCAGCGCAATTCACTTGGTTGTTGACAATCGGCCCGCACTCGTTCCCCCCGATCGCTGGTTCTGACAATGAAAGACAGGTGGCGAGGCCGATCGCCGTCGTGGAAAGCAGCAGGGGGCGCAGCTTTCTGCGCAACGGCGGTGATCTGCCCTGCTGCTCCTTTTGCAAAATCTGAAACCCCGGTCTGTCCAACCCATTCTTGCCAAGAAATAAAGCGCGTCACAACCGGAAAGAGCAGATATCAGTCATTCAACCAGAACTAGCAATCACGCCTCTCTCGTGGCATTGTCTAATCGCCGCCATTGCCTTAATCCCCGCCCATGACGCCTGAGCGCATTCTCATCGTCGATTTTGGCTCTCAGCTCACCCAGCTCATCGCACGGCGCGTCCGCGAGGCGGGGGTCTATTCCGAGATCGTGCCCTATCACCAGGCCGAGAAGGCGCTCGCCCGCGAAGGGCTCAAAGGCATTATTCTATCCGGCGGTCCGGCCTCCGTGCATCGGGCGGAAAGCCCGCTGGCGCCCCAGAAGCTCTTCACTTCGGCGCTCCCTATCCTTGGCATCTGCTACGGCGAGCAGGCGATCTGCGCCCAGCTTGGCGGCAAGGTCGAGCCTTCCGACCACCGCGAATTCGGCCGCGCCTATATCGAGGTCACCGAACATTGTTCGCTGTTCGAGGATCTCTGGCGCGTCGGCGAGCGCCATCAGGTGTGGATGAGCCATGGCGACCGCGTCGTGTCCTTGCCCCCGGGGTTTCGCGCCGTCGCCATCTCCGATGGGGCGCCCTTCGCCGCCATTGCCGATGAGAAACGCCAGATTTACGCCACCCAATTCCACCTTGAAGTGGTGCACACGCCCGATGGCGCGCGGCTGCTCAAGAATTTCGTCATCGACATCTGCGGCTGCCACGGCAAATGGTCGATGGCCTCGTTCCGCGAGGAGGCCATTCACCGGATCAAGCGGCAGGTCGGCTTTGAGCAGGTCATCTGCGGGCTTTCGGGCGGCGTCGACAGCGCCGTCACCGCGGTTCTGATTCACGAGGCCATCGGCGAGCAGCTCACCTGCATCTTCGTCGATCACGGTCTCATGCGCCAGGGCGAGGCCGCGGAGGTGGTGCGGCTGTTCCGCGAGGCCTACAATATTCCCCTCATTCATGTCGATGCGAGCGAGCGCTTCCTCGGCGAGTTGTCGGGCGTCACCGACCCGGAAGAAAAGCGCAAGACCATCGGCCGCCTTTTCATCGACGTCTTCGAGGAGGAGGCGATGAAGGCCGGCGGCGCCGCCTTTCTGGCGCAGGGCACGCTCTATCCTGATGTCATCGAGAGCGTTTCTCATTCCGGCGGCCCTTCGGTCACCATCAAGTCGCATCATAATGTCGGCGGCCTGCCCGAACGCATGCGGATGAAGCTCATCGAGCCCTTGCGCGAACTGTTCAAGGACGAAGTGCGAGCGCTCGGCCGCGAGCTCGGCCTGCCTGAGCATTTCGTCGGCCGCCATCCCTTCCCGGGCCCCGGCCTCGCCATCCGCATTCCCGGCGAGGTGACGCGCGAGAAGCTCGAGCTTCTGCGCAGGGCCGATGCCATTTTCCTGGACGAGATCAGGAAGGCGGGCCTTTATGACGCCATCTGGCAGGCTTTCGCCGTGCTTCTCCCCGTCAGGACCGTGGGCGTGATGGGCGATGACCGCACCTATGAGGCCGTCCTGGCGCTGCGGGCCGTGACCTCGACGGACGGCATGACGGCCGACAGTTACCCCTTCGACCATGCTTTTCTCGCCGCCGCGGCCACGAGGATCATCAATGAGATCAAGGGGATAAATCGCGTCGTCTATGACGTGACCTCGAAGCCTCCCGGCACGATCGAATGGGAATAGGCCTCCCGGCTTCCGCCAGGGATGACGACCCAGGGAGGGAGCAGCAATTGGCCGAATCGGCTAGAATGACAACCCTTGGGGAATCAACGCTGGAGGGTTGAAATGACTGTTGAAGGTCTCATCGTTGCGATCATCATCGGCGCTATTGCCGGCTGGCTTGCAGGCCAGATCGTGCGCGGCGCCGGTTTCGGCCTGGTCGGCAACATCATCGTTGGTATCGTCGGCGCCCTTGTCGCAGCCTTGCTTTTCCCGGCCATTGGCCTCGAACTGGGCGGCGGCATCGTGGGCTCCATCGTCGCCGCGGTCATAGGTGCGGTGATCGTGCTCGCCATTGTCGGCGCGGTGCGCCGAGCCGCGTAGGATTTCCGTTTTCAGTCGTCATCGCCGGGCCTTTAGTCCCCGGACTTGATCCGGGGGATCAGCCCGGCGATCCCTTCTCCTTTGCAGCGGGATGGCCGGATCAAATCAGATCAAGTCCGGCCATGACGCCGCCCTCTTGCGCGCGCTTGCTTGGGTGCTCAAAGCGTTCTAATCCGGGTCCATGAGCAAGATCGATGTCGCGGGCCTGACCCAGCTCGGCAGAGACGCGCCGGTGCCCGTCTCGCCGGAAGAGGCGAAACTCGAACGCGTGCGCAACCCTCATTCCGGCACGAACTATGTCGTGCGTTTCACCGCGCCCGAGTTCACATCGCTTTGCCCGGTGACGGGCCAGCCCGACTTCGCCCATCTCGTCATCGACTACGTTCCGGAGCAGTGGCTGGTCGAGTCGAAATCCTTGAAGCTTTATCTCGGCTCCTTCCGCAATCACGGCGCCTTCCATGAGGAGTGCACCATTGCCATCGCCAAACGGCTGATCGGCGCGCTCGAGCCGGCGTGGCTCAGGATCGGCGGCTATTGGTATCCGCGCGGCGGCATCCCGATCGACGTGTTCTGGCAGACGAACGCCCCGCCCGAGGGTCTGTGGCTGCCCGACCAGGGCGTGACGCCATATCGGGGTCGCGGCTAGACGGGCCTCATGCCCAGTTTCTCGTCGCGCCGCCTGAGCAGGCTGACAGCGGGAAGCGCCGCCAGCACCATCCACGCCTTGCCCAATATCTGGCCGAGCAGGAAATCGAGGCTGCCGAAGGCAAGCCACAGGAAAACGATACTGTCGACCACGAGGCCGACGGCGCTGCTCGCCGCCACCGCGAGCACGAGCTTGCGCCGCTGCAGTGGCGTGTACACCAGCATGTCGGCCGTCTCGGACACGAGGAACGCCGTCGCCGAGGCGAAGACGAGCTGCGCTGGCGCCACCACGGCTGACAGCACCGTGCCGATGAGGATGCCGGCGGCTGCCGCTTTCCAGCCGAGCCGCCGCTGCAGGAGATCGCGGAACACGAAGGCGAGGCCCACCACCACGACGCCGCTTGGCGCCATGACATTCGGCGCGACGGGGATGAGGCACGGGCCGAGCGGCACGCATTGCGTGCCCACATTGCCGATCATCCAATTCGCCGCCGGGATGCACAGCGTGAAAGCGGCGAGGAACAGGAGTCCTTCGAAAACGCGAATGTTCTCAAGAGTTTTTGGCAAGAAGCTCATCCTTTTTCTGCCCCTTAGGCAGGTGTTTGCCTCAAGTCAAGCAGTGGCCATGCCCTGCGAGGTTGCAGCATTCTGCGCCTGAAACACTCGGCTCGCCCGCAACATGGCAGGTTGCGTTTCCCACCATTGGGCAACGGGTTTGCAAATCAACCAGATCGCCAGCGCGATGACCCAGCCCACATAGGCGTCGATGGCGTAGTGCCAGCCCAGGTGAATTGAGCCGATGAAGACGGCGGCGCAGTGCGCGCTCAAGATCCATCCCATTCGCCGGCTGATATGCCAGCCCGTCAGCGCGAAGAGCAGCGAGGCGGCATTGTGCATGCTGGGCATGGCGCTGATGCCGGCGATCATCGCCTTGTTGACATAGGACGACCACAGGACATCCTGAATGCCGATGGCCATGAGCGGATAGGTTTCGTTCGTCTGGCGCAGATAGGCCATGAGCTCGGCATAAGGATCGGGGCTAAGGCCGATGAGAGTGTAATAGCAAGGTCCGGCGGATGACAGGAACACGGCGGCGAGGCTGCCGCCAATCGCCCATGACAGAATGAAGCTCAGGAAGAAGCGCGTGCGCAGGATGCTGGTTTCCCTGGCGAAGGCGAAGTACATCCACATCATCCACATCACCATGAACCAGAAATTATAGCTGAAGTTCACGACAAGGGTGACGGGTCCGTAGCCGAGGATCGGTTGCAGCCACTCCCAGGGATGCCTGCCGAAATGGAGGATGCGGTCCCATTCCGCGAATGTTTGATCCCAGCTGAACGGAATGAGATTGGGAATGTTCTTCTTGATGTCGGTGAAGATGTCCATGAACAGATTGAGCAGCACCACCATGGGCAGACCGAGCGCCAGCCGCTTGGGATCCGAAAAGAAAGCGATGCCGTCTTTCAGCAGCCACAAGCTTGGCCGCTTGGGCCTTACATGGCGGCACAGGTGCCAGAAGCGCATCACCACATGGGCGAGCAGCAGGATTGGAATGGAGAAGATCAAGAAGCTGAGCAGAAGCTCGAGCACGTCCGTGTTGATGACATTGGCATGCGAGCGCACGAACAGGCGATAGACGAGCCAATAGAAGCCGATCGCGCCGGCGAAAATCAGCTGGGACTGCATCCCGGCGAGAAACAGCGCCTTGCGGCTCGGCGAGGCTGCGGCTGCGGACCCGGAGAAATCGGCGGTCGCGGCGGTCTGCTGCATCTCGTCTTTCCCTGCAAGAGAAGGTGGCGTTTGAACCGGTCATCCTGCTGCAGGGGAGGTTAAGGATTGGTTTGCGCTGCAACCAGAACGCGCAGGGGTCTTTTTCGAACACTGGTCACCCCTGCGGAAGCCGGGGTCCAGCTTTAATGCGCCCCGTGTTTTACACGGCTCACACCAGTCCCATGCGCCGCAGCCCATGGACCTCGATGCTTCCGTGGATGTCGCGGATCTGGGCGAACACTTCATTGAGGAAATGGCGCAGGCTCGGGTGAAGCTGCGGTGCGGCGGGGGCGTAGTGGTTCATCAGGAAGGCTCCGAAGGAGAACCCCCGCTGCTCGATGAATTCCACGAGTTCGCGCTCCAGCGCCGGCAGCACGATCTCCCCGTCCTGCGAGATCTCGCCGTAAAGATTGGCCACTTGCGCGAAGTCGCTCACATGCCCCACCGCCAGATTGCGCACGGGCACAAAGCGGTCGAGCTGGCCGCTGTTGTAAATTCGTCTTGCGCTGCGCAGGCTGGAGAAGGGCCGGTCCACGATGAACATCACGACGAGCGAGAAGCCGGCGCTGCGCGTCTCGCCCACGAAATCGATCTGGTCGAAGAGCTCGAAAGTCTCGACCAGCAGCCGGCAGGGGAGGTCGACCACATAATCGCGCGGCGGCGTTCCGAGAATCGTGTCCACCAGCGCCATGCGTCCACCGATCTTGCTCAAGTCGACGAGCCGCGATCGTTCGGGCAGAAAGGAGCGAATGCCGCCGGAAGGATATTCGGCGTCGAACACCATGGGCTCGCGCCCGACGAGCGTCAGATCGTCGGCGACGACGCGCGACAGGAGCGTCTTTCCGTTGCGCGCCCGGTCCGAGCAGATGACATGAATCTTCGGCGTCACGAATCGTCTCCGCACGCCGGCAGGGAAGGAATGGAGCGGGCAGGGGCGGTGCGCCGCGCCCCTGCCGTTGGATCAGG